>NZ_JADOVE010000004.1:0-213705 GCF_015752225.1 Polaromonas sp. CG_9.11 | reverse complement strand
TCAGCGTTCACGCGCCCGGAATCGGTCCCCGCGAGCTACTCATTCCAGCGTTCACGTTCACTGGAATGGCTGTTCACGTTCGCCCGGAATACCCATTAAGCCTTGCCAGCGAGTTGAACATGTCGCCCGGCACCCTCAAGAGATGGGTACTGGACTCAGGCAAGGCGGCCGGACAGGCACGCGGGGAGCCAAGCCTTGCACTGGACGGCTTGGCTATGGCTTGGTCGCCATTGCAACGGCTGACGGCCTTGCAGGAAAGCTATGGGCTGAGCGATGCAGCGCTGGGGGCGTGGTGCCGCGAGCGCGGCGTGTTCGAGCACCAGCTGACGCAGTGGCGCGAAAACTTCTGCACCCCGATCACGCCCGCCTCGCGCGAGGCTAGCGGGGCCTTTCGCGAGCTGCAGCGCCAGCACGATCAGTTGCAGCGCGAGCTGCGGCGCAAGGAGAAAGCGCTCGCCGAGGTGGCAGCGTTACTGGTGTTGCAAAAAAACCTGCCAAGGCGCTGCTGGAGGGCGCGGACAAATGACGTCCGTCCAGCAGCGCCAAAAGTTGCTTGGCCTGATTGACAAGGCTTGCGCCGACGGGGCGCGCTTGAAGCGGGCTTGCCGTCAGATCGGCCAGTCGTGCCGCAGCGTGCAGCGCTGGCAGCGCATGAGTGCGCCTGAAGGGGACCAGCGCGAATCAGGCAAGCGGCGCTACGTGTGCCCGCCCAACAAGCTGTGCGAGGACGAACGCCAGACCGTGATGGCCACGCTCAACAGCGAAGCGTTCAAGGACCTGCCGCCGAGCCAGATCGTGCCTCGCCCGGCTGACACAGGCGTCTATGTGGCCTCCGAGTCCACGATGTACCGACTGCTGCAACAAGAGGGCCAGCTGGCCCATCGGCGCTCGGGACGTGCCGCGCAAAAGCGCAGCCGGCCGCGCGCTTTGGCTGCCACGGGGCCCGATCAGGTGTTCTGCCGGGATATCACGTATCTGCCCACCCAGGTGCGCGGCCAGCACTTTTACCTGTACCTGTTTGAAGACCTGTTCAGCCGCCAGAATCGTTGGCTGGCAGGTGTTCGATCACGAAAGTGCTGCTCTGGCGAGTCAGTTGCTGAGCGACATTTGCCTGCGCCATGGCATTGCGCCGGGTCAGCTGACGGTGCATTCGGACAATGGCGCGCCCATGAAGGGCGAAACCATGCTGGCCACGATGCAGCGTTTGGGTGTGGCCCACACGCGCAGCCGACCGTCCGTGAGCAATGACAACCCTTACGTGGAATCGGCCTTCAGAACGCTGAAGTATCGCCCCCAGCTGCCTGTCAAGCCGTTTGAGAACTTGCTAGCCGCGCGCCGCTGGGTGACGGACCTGGCGCACTGGTACAACCACGAGCATCGCCACAGCGCCATCGGCTTCGTGACGCCGGCGCAGCGCCATGCCGGCCTGGACCGGGCCCTGCTTGAGGAGCGCGCGCTCGTCTATGAACAGGCCCGCCAGGAAAATCCCCAGCGCTGGTCAGGGCAGCCTCGCCAGTGGGCGCATGTCGATACCGTTCACCTCAACCCAGAAACCCCACAAATCAAGGAGCTTCGAAACACGCAAAAAGTAGCCTGACTCACTTCACTTTAGGCGACAACTTGCTTGACAGCCACCGGCATCGTCGCAATGTCGCTGCTCCTAGGCCGCTCGCTACGGCCGCCCGACTGGTCACAGTTGAGCAAAATCAGGGCGTTGATGACTTTGGCCTCCGCGTGGGTGCCTTTGCTGGCAATGTCTTGCAGCTCGGCTCTTTCTTGCTCTGACAAGGTGACTTTATAATGTTCCATCCCCCTATTGTCATACGTCAATTAACTCGTGACACGACACTAGGTTGACATTCTCCGAGACACATCCGGCAAACCCGATCTAAACCACTGGCTGACGCATTTCACCAGTGGATGCTGCTGCAGCGCCAGAAGATCACGGACGGCTCGGCGACGGCTAAAGCGCTGGGTTGCACTGACCCGATTTTTGGACGATGGGCAACTGCCTGTCGACAATAACTGGATCGAGAACCAGATTCGCCCGATAGCTGTCGGCAGAAACAATTGGTTGTTTGCGGGGTCACTGCGCGCCGGGCAACGCGCCGCTGCGGTGATGAGTCTGATTCAGAGCGCCAAGCTCAATGTCCACGATCCGTATGCCTACCTGAAAGATGTGCTGGCACGCCTGCCCACGCACAAGAACAGCCGCATTGAAGAACTGCTGCCGCATCGCTGGCAGCCACTCGTCACATAACGCCTGCGCCGTCAAGGTGTGTTGGCCGCGCGCTTACCGCTCAGCGCCACTAGCCGGTTGTCATTGAGCGCGGCAATAAACTGGCGCCCCCGTGCGGTGATGAAGTCAAAGTTTTCTTGCGAAGCAAATCAGCTGTCCATCAGGCAAAAGCGAAACTTCAACCCGTTTCGCAGGCACGTCTCAATCATCTCGCGCAGCAGCTCATTTTTGGCGACCTCACTTTTTCGCTTGAGCTTTTTGGTGGTCCATCGTTCTTACCATCGCCTTGACTTGCAGCCACAAGTCCCGGGACGTGTACTCCTGCTATGAAAAAAACTGCCTGATCCGGTCATGGCTTACCGCGCCATCCACCATCTTCGACAGCCCAGTCGCCGTCGCCGCACCAAACGTGCTCAACAAATAGTCCGTGTACAACTCCAGTTCAGAATTGTTCATTTCTGCACCCCTCAAATCTGGAGACTATCGAATTCATTTGCGCTGCGTAAGGTCAGTCAGTGATTTACCTTTCTGAGAATAAATTTTTTGTTCGCACTTGATGGCTCTGCTTTCAGCCTGTGCATTCAGTCGGGTTTAGCCGCCTGTCAGCGCCTCGAAGCCGGAGATGACATCGAATAACTCCTCGTCGATGCCACTTTGGCGCAGGCGATGAAACGAGCGATTCAAGTCTTCCAGCAGTTCCTCGATATTTTTTTCAGCCCGCTGCATGGCGGCCAGGCGACTGGCGTTTTCGCTGGCGAGGGATTCGGCGCAGGGCCTGAACAGCGAGACGAACAGGTATTCCCGCACGAAAGCCAGCAAGGTCGCCGCCCCGCCATTCATGACCTCCGGCAAAATTTTGGTCGGCCAGGCCGTCGCCGTCAACTGACGCCGCCAGACCGCGTCCAGCGGCAGCAGCCGCTGGCAAGTGGGGCTGTAAATTGCCCCGGCTTGGGGGCTGTTGTGAAAAACGTAGACCTGTACGATCTCACCTTTTTCACGAAGCGTTTCGATCTCGATAAGAATCTGCCCGACCAGCGGTGTGATCGCGCCAATGGAGCCCGGAAGAATGAAGCTTTTGTCCAAGCGCAAATCTGTTTCCGCCAGCCGCGACCGGATGCGCTCGCCGACGGTCCAGACGGTCTTTTTAACTGCCAAATCCTCCAGCGTTTTGACCACAAAATCGGCCATCACGTCGTTGAACTGGCCGACCAGCCCCTGGTCGGAGCCGAACACCACGGCGGCGATTGGCCCGGTTTGCCTGCGCTGTGCTGGCGCCGGGGCAGCAGGCCGCTCCATCTCGCGCAAGCAGGCGACTAACCCCAATTGCACCGTGCGGTAGTAATCATCCAGGGCGCGCACAGCACTTTCGTATTGACCGATGCTGGACGCGGCCACCGCCTTCATCGTGCGCACCACGGATTGAAGGTCGCCCGCCGTGCCAATCTTGCGGCTCAGGCTGGCGGTGGTGTCGCTCATGCCGATGCCCTGCCGGCCGACTTGGTCTGGAGGCCGACGTCCGCTTCAGGCTTGGGCGCCGTCTCGGGCTGAAAGCTGGCAAGCGCGGTGCGGGCGATCTGGACAATGGCATCCCGATCTTCATCACTCAGTTTGGCGGCGGTATCGAAACGTGCATGCACCTCGTCGGGCAGCTGGATTGCGGCCTCGCGCACGGCGTGCTCGGCTTCTCTCATCCGGTCAAGCGGCACGCTGTCAAAGAGTTTTTCAGTCAATGCCATGAGTACCGCAATTTGTGCGGCCACCGACACTGGCGCAGATTGCGGCTGCTTCAGACAAGCCCGAATACGCCGGCCGTGCTCGATGATTTGGGTGGTGCTTTCGTCCAGCCTGGCGCCAAAGCGGGCAAAGGTTTCCAGCTCTTCGAACTGGGCGTAAGCGAGCTTGAGGTCGCCGGCCACCGCCCGGTAGGAGGCGCGTTGCGCCTTGCCGCCTACGCGCGAGACGGATTTACCTACATCGACGGCAGGCAAAACGCCGAGCTCGAACAGCGAGGGCGAAAGGTAGATCTGCCCGTCGGTAATGGAGATCAGGTTGGTCGGGATGTAGGCGGAAATGTTCTGCGCTTCCGTCTCGATAATCGGCAAGGCCGTGAGCGAGCCGCCGCCGCGCTCGTCACGCAAATGGGTCGCGCGTTCCAGCAGGCGCGAGTGGATGTAGAAAATGTCGCCGGGAAAGGCTTCGCGTCCGGGCGGGCGGCGCAGCAGCAGCGACAGCTCGCGGTAGGCGCGGGCATGCTGCGTGAGGTCGTCGTAGACGATCAGCACGTCGCGGCCCGCTTCCATGAAATGCTCGGCGATGCTGGTCGCGGCATAGGGGGCAATATAGGCCAGGCCCGGCGGATCATTGCCCTCGGTGACCACCACGACGGTGTACGCCATCGCGCCCTTGTCCTTAAATACGGCGGCCGCCTTCGCCACGGCGGAAGCACGCTGGCCAATCGCGCAATAGACGCACACCACATCCTGGCCACGCTGGTTGAGGATGGTGTCAATCGCAATGGCGGTCTTGCCGGTCTGCCGGTCGCCCAGAATCAGCTCGCGCTGGCCGCGCCCGATCGGAATGAGCGCATCGACGACCTTCAGGCCGGTCTGCAGCGGCACGGTCACGGGTGCGCGGTCCATGATGGGCGCTGCGGGCCGTTCAATGGGAAATCGTGTGCTGGGGGCCACCGGCCCCTGGCCGTCGAGCGGGCGGCCCAGCGGGTCAATCACCCGGCCCAGCAAGCCGTCGCCCACGATGACATCCATCACCCGCCCGGTGCGCTCGACTTTATCGCCCGCGTGCAGACGCGAATAGTCGCCCAGCAGCACAACGCCGATTTCAGTCTCGTCCACATTGAAGGCAATGCCAAACACATTGCCGGGAAACTTCACCAGCTCGTCGTAGCCCACGCCAGGCAGGCCGGAAACCATGGCAATGGCGGTCGAGACGCTGGTGATCGTGCCCACCTCCTGCGGCGTCAATTGCGCCTGGTAGGTGTCGCGTCCCTGGCTCAGGCCCGCAAAGGTGTTGTCCAGGACACTTTTCAGGGTGTCAGAGGGCGCGCTCATGGGGCCTTCTCTGGCGCGGCGGGATGGACTTGCGGTTCGGACTGCTCCTTGATGCGTTCGTCAATGCGCTGCTCCAGTGAGGCGAGAAAATCCGCGATATTCCAGGCAACCTTCCATCCGTTGGCCGAGAGTTCGATGCCGCTGATCAGGTCCGGCGTCGTGTCGAACGTGATCTGGATGTCGCACGAGAAGGTTTCATTGAGCGCGCTTTGTATCGCGTCCCGCTGCGCCGGCGACAGTTCGAAGGCGCTGCGCACGAGCACGGTGCCGGACGCTGTTTTTAGCGCCTTGGCGAGGCCGGCCTTTCCCGCATCGTCAAGCGCTCGCAAGCGCTGCGTGAACACCGTGCCCATGCGTTCTTCAAGCGTTGCGCCCGCCAGATCGGTCAGCACCTTTTGTGCAATGGCCAACACTTCCTCGCGGCTGCGGCGGGCGATGTCCTGGTGCAGGGACTGCAGTTCGCTGCTCAACGCGTCCTGCCCTTTGACGCGCAAGGCATTGGCGGCCTGCCGGGCATCCTCCAGCAAGCGCTGCCGTTCGGTCTTGATCTCGTCCTGGAGCTGGCTCAGCTGCCTGTTGCGCGATTGATCAAACACCTCATTTTTTTTCTGGAATTCGTCGCGTTCTTTCTGGGCTTCTCCCTTTTTCGCGGTGGCGTCGGCAAGGGCCAGGGCAATCCGTTTTTCCCGCGCGTCAATGGCGTCGAGGACAGGTTTGTAAAGAAAGCGCTTCATCAACCACACAAGGACGAGAAAGTTGAGCGTTTGCGCACCGACGGTGAACCAGTCAAAAAGCATGGCTTACTTTGCGGCAGCCAGGGCGGCGATGCCGTAATTCCAGAACGGGTTGGCAAAAATCAGGATCATCGACACCACGAAGCAATAGATCGCGGTGGATTCGATCATCGCCAGGCCCACGAACAAGGTCCGGGTGATCGTGGCCGAGGCGTCGGGTTGCTGCGCCAGTGCAGTGAGCGCCGTCGCAACGGCGCGCCCTTCTGCGAAGGCGGGGCCCATGGTGCCAAAACCCGTGGTGAGGCCGGCGATGACGATGGATGCCACCGCGATGATTGTCAGGCTGTCCATAGCGAGTCCTTGATAGGTAAGTTGTGTTCAAATTTTGGGCGCCGGCTCAGGCTTGGGCTTGCGCACATGGGTGGCGGCGGCGATGTAAACCGCCGCCAGGATGCTGAAGATGTAAGCCTGCACTATCCCCGTGAGCAGGCCCAGCACCGTCATGACGATGGGAAAGATGAAGGGCGTGATGCTCAGGAGAATGCCGATGATCATGGCCCCGCTCATCATGTTGCCAAACAGGCGCACGGCCAGCGCCAGCGTGCGCGAGATTTCACTGATGAGGTTGAACGGCAGCATGATGGCGGTCGGCTCCAGGTAGGACTTGAGGTAGCCGCCCACGCCCTGGTCCTCGATGCCGAACAGCGGCACGGCCACCATCACGCACAGGGCAAGCGCTGCGGTGGTGGACAGCGACCCGGTCGGCGGCTCATAGCCCGGAATGACGGTACACAGGCTGGCCATGGCGACAAAAAGAAACAGCGTGCCCAGAAAGCCCATGTATTTGCGCGGATTGCTTAAGCCGACCTCTGCAATCTGATTCTCGATGCCGGTCACGACGATTTCAAGCAGGTTCTGCCACCGGGAACGCTTGTGATCGGTGGAAAGATGGCGCGTGATGAGGCGAGAGCCCACCACCAGTACCAGCATCAGGGCCCAGGTATAGGCAATGGTGGCGTTGAGCTTGAAAAATCCGACTTGCCAGAAGATGATTTCATCGGGGCTAAGGCGCATGGCGTGCCTCATTCGGCTTGCGTGCCGGACTATCTTCAGGCGACCGGGTCAGCCGAATCACGATATGGCGCGCCATGAAAAAACCGACCACGCAAGCCAGCAAACGTTGCCAGTTGGCACCCGAAACAACGTAAAAACCGGTCATCGTGACGCCCATGCGCAGCAGCAGGCTGCAAAACACCCAGACGGCGGGCTGCCGGGAAGCAAGACTCTTTCTGACGGTCCACCACAGGCCGCCGAAAAAAAACGCACCCATCGCACCACCTGCAATCCAGGCCAGCACCAGGGCCAGGGCCAGTGTTTCATTCATCATCATTTTCCTGTTCTTCCCGCATGGCCTGGTCTTCCTGGCTCACCCAGTGCCATGCGTTCAGACAGCCCAGCGTCAGCCCGGCCAGCAACAAGGCCAGCGTCCACGAGCGGCCTCCCGGGTAGCGCCGGTCCAGCCAGAGGCCGAGCGCAGCGCCCAGCAGGGTCGGCACTACGACCGACCAGCCGATGACCCCCATCAACCCCAGACCCGACCACATGCCGGGCGTGGCGTTGCGCTGCGCCTTGAGCTTGCGCGCAGCCTTGACACCGACCTGCTCGGCCAGGCCGGGTTCTTTTTTCAAGTTTTTCTCAAACGGATCAGTCATGCTGCAAAGTCGCGAACCGGCGCAAAAAACCGGTTTCCAGTTTCACCAGGACCGAGCGCACGTTTTGCTCATGCGCGTCCAGCGCCAAAAACTCCTGCTCCACCGCCTGGCGCAATTGGCCGAGGTCCGCGCCCCCCATGGCTCGCCGCACGGAAACCAGCACATCCGGCCCGGTCTTGACCAGCACGCCGCCATCGACGGCCACAAAAACTTCCCCGTCAGCCGCTGTTTCGTAGATCAGGATGCCTGGCTGCAGCGCCGCCACGCAATCGCGCCGGTGCGGCAGCAAGCCAAACGAGCCCGCACGGGTTTCAGAGACGATGCGCGACACGTCTGTTTTTTCGGCAAACACCTTGAAAGGCAGCAGAATCTTAAGATTCATGGGTGTCGGCCGTTTTTGTCTCTAACTCTGGCTTGGTTTCTGTCTTGGGCTGTTTCGCCTTCGCTTCGTCAATCTTCCCGATCATGTAGAGCGCACTCTCCGGGTAATCCTTGAATTCGTCGTGCAGGATGCGTTCGCAACCGTCCAGCGAATCCTCCAGGCTGACCAGCTTGCCCTGTATGCCGGTGAACTGCTCGGTCGTGAAAAACGGCTGGGTCAGGAACCGCTCCAGCCGGCGCGCTCGGCCGACCACGTTGCGGTCTTCCGGCGACAGTTGCTCTAGCCCGAGCATGGCAATAATGTCCTTGAGCTGCGCATATTGGGCCAGCGTGCGCCGGATTTCCTGGGCCAGCGCGTAATGCCGTTCGCCCACGATGCCAGGCGTGGCCATTTTGGAACTCGACTGCAGCGGATCAATGGCCGGATAAAGGCCTTCGCTGGCTCGCTTGCGCGAGAGCACGATGGAAGCGGAAAGATGCGAAAACGTATGCACCGCCGCCGGATCGGTGAAATCGTCTGCCGGCACATACACCGCCTGAATCGAGGTGATGGCGCCCGTGTCGGTGTTGGCGATGCGCTCCTCCAGCCCCGACAATTCGGTTCCCATCGTGGGCTGGTAGCCCAGACGCGACGGCATCCGCCCCATCAGGCCGGACACTTCGGAGCCGGCCTGGATGAACCGGAAGATGTTGTCGATGAGCAGCAGCACATCGCGGTGCTCGTCGTCCCGAAAATACTCGGCTATGGTCAGCGCCGCGTGACCAACCCGGAACCGGCTGCCCGGCGGCTCGTTCATCTGGCCGAAGATCATCACCATGTTGGGCAGCACGCCGGCGGCCTTCATTTCGCGGTAAAGCTCTTCTCCTTCACGGCACCGTTCGCCAATGCCGCAAAAAATACTGACGCCCTCCTGATGCCCGACCATGTTGTGAATCATCTCCGTCAGCAACACTGTTTTGCCAACCCCCGCGCCGCCGAAGAGTCCAGCCTTGCCGCCGCGTTCCAGCGGCAGCAATACATCGATGACTTTGATACCGGTTTCGAAAATTTCAGAGTGGGTCGAACGTTTGACCAGTGTTGGCGGCGCGCGATGCACGGAACGCCATTGGACATCTGTAGGTGCCGGCTGGCGGTCGATCGCATTACCAAAAACATCGAACATGCGAGAAAGAATTCCCTTGCCGACGAGCGCCTTCAACGGCCCGCCGGTGTCCGTCACGGTCATGCCACGCGCCAGGCCTTGTGTTGGTGTCAGTGCAATTGCGCGCACATGCTGCAGGTCACGCTGCGCGAGCACCTCGACGATGATGCGCCCTTCGTCGGCATGCAGCATGCTGTGGATCGGTGGTAAATTTTCATTGAACCGCACATCCACGACGCTGCCGCGCACTGAGACAACAACGCCGAGATTTGGAAGGTCTGTATTAACCCTAGGATCAGGCATCTCGCTCCATTCATTTTCAGCATGGTTGGTGATGGGTATTGCGTCAATATGACAGGCGTCAATTTGGATGGCGGAAACATCACTATCGACAGCAACCTGCATAAACAGTCAGTCCGTCCGAATGAACCTCAATTGTCGGAAAAATCATAGGGTTATTTTCTGAAGCCACGCTTGCAGTGACGTAGGACAAGACCGCTGACTGTAAAGAAGCCTCGTGTGGCTGAAGTAGAGGGATCATTTTTCGACCTGCTGTTACGCAGCCGCCATGAAAAGCTGAAGCTTGGCGTACGCGTTGCAAGATGCATGAGCAGTTTGCAGCAAAACGCAAAGGGACTGAGTTTGGTTGTGATGCGCAGGCATTTGCAGTGCGCAAGGTGCATTGCGATGCGCGGTGCAAATGAAAAGCCTGCAACGAAAGTTACAGCTTTTTTTTCTTATGCGTTTCGACGCTGGCAACTGCATGCGTGTGAATGCTATTCTGGCACCAGAATGAACAAAGCCTTCACCAAAGAAACCGATGCTGACGACGAAGACGAATTCCCCGCACCCCGTCTTTCAGCAAGTGGCAAGAACTACATCACGCCTGAGGGCTATGAGCGCTTGCGTCTGGAACTCCTCGATCTGATCGACAAGGAGCGGCCCAAGGTCGTCGATATCGTGCACTGGGCGGCAAGCAACGGCGATCGTTCGGAAAATGGCGATTACCTCTACGGCAAGAAGCGGCTTCGAGAGATTGACCGGCGTATCCGCTTTTTGACACAGCGTCTCGAAATCGCCGAAATCACCGACCCTGGCATCCACTATGGTAATGACCAGGTATTTTTTGGCGCGACGGTCACCTATGCCGACGACCAGGGGCACGAAAGGACCGTGACCATTCTGGGCGTTGACGAAGCCATCAGTGCCATGGGGCAGATCAGCTGGATTTCGCCGGTGGCCCACGCGCTATTGAAGGCGCGGAAAGGCGATGAAGTGACCTTGGTCACACCGCAGGGAACGCAGTTGCTGGAAGTACTGAAAGTAGACTATCCGAAGGCCGGCAGGGCGGTTGGGAAAGGCTGATCCGTCCCGTCCTCCAATGCAAAAGCCAAGCCCTTCATGCGCCGGCCTTGAACCGCTGAACCCGAAGCACAGATGGGGCACGCTTGACATTGCGCATCGCTGCGGCCAGGTGAACACGGTCACGCACCGCCACGCTGAACCTGAGGTCAGTGGCGCCGTTTGCCGGTTCATGCCCCATGTCCACATGGGTAATGTCCACCTCGGCGCTGGCCAGCGCGGCAGCCACCTTGGCCAGCACACCCTTTCCATTGGACACCGTGACCATGAGATTGGTTTCAAACGTTCTGGTGGGCTCGTCTGACCAGTCGACGGCAATGAACCTTTCAATGTCACGTTGCTGAAGCCGCTTGGCCACTGCGCAGTCCTCGGTGTGAACAAACAGGCCTTCGCCCCGCCCAAGATAACCTACGATGGCATCGCCGGGAATCGGGCTGCAGCACCGTGCGAACTGGACAGAGCTTTTCTCACTGCCATCAAGCACCAAGCCCCCTTGCGAAATGGATTCCTGCGGAATGTAGCGTTCCCGGCTCATCAGCAAGGCATCAGGTTTCTCGCCTTTCTCAGCCAGAAAGGCGACGATACGCTTGGCGATCATGCTGGCAATGCGCTTGCCCAAGCCGATGTCAGTCAGCAACTCGGCGCGCGAGCGGTTGCCAGTAAAGCGAAGGATTTTTTCCCAGGTCGCGTGATGCGCGTCGTCGTCTTCTGAAAGACGCTGCCGGTCTATGCCCTCTGCTCGCAGCGCCTGGGCGAGCATTTTTTCACCAAGTTCCTGGGATTCCGTGATCGCCATGCTCTTGAGATGATGGCGAATTTTTGAACGCGCCTTGCCGGTACGGACAAATCCCAGCCAGGCTGGATTCGGAGTGGAAACCGGTGCGGTGATGATTTCGATAACATCGCCGTTCAGCAGTTCAGTACGCAGCGGAACCTGTTCGCCATTGACCTTGGCGGCAATCGCATGGTGGCCGACGTCGCTGTGAATGGCATAGGCAAAGTCGACAATCGTGGCGCCTCGCGGCATCGCCATGATCTGGCTTTTCGGAGTGAAGACGTAGACCGCCTCAGGAAACAGATCGATTTTGACATGGTCCCAGAACTCGGCTGCGTCATGGGTTTCATTCTGGATGTCGAGCAGCGATTGCAGCCACTTGGTTCCCAGGCGCTGCGAGGTGTCGCTGTTTGGATCGGACGCCTTGTAAAGCCAGTGGGCCGCCACGCCTGCCTCTGCCACTACATGCATCGCATCGGTGCGCATCTGGAACTCGATGTTGGTTCCAAATGGGCCGACCAGTGTGGTGTGCAACGACTGGTAGCCATTAACCTTGGGAATGGCAATGTAGTCCTTAAACTTACCCGGCAAGGGTTTGTAAAGCTGGTGCAGGATACCCATGGCGCTGTAGCAGGTCGTTACCTCGTTCAGAATGACCCGAAACCCGTAAAGGTCGGTCACCTGCGCAAAAGACAGGTGCTTTTGGTCCATCTTGTGGTAAATCGAATAAAGCGTTTTTTCACGTCCGTAAATCCGCACGGGAATCTGCGCCGTAGCAAAAGCCGCTTCGACTTCAGACTGCACCCGCTTGATCACGTCGCGGCGGCGCCCCCGCGCACGGGTCAGTGCTTTGGTCAAAATGGCATAACGCCACGGATGCAGGTGCTGAAACGACCGGTCCTGCAGTTCACGATAGGTTGAGTTCAGGCCCAATCGATACGCAATCGGGGCATAGATATCCAGCGTTTCGCTGGCAATCCTGTTCCATTTCGAACGCGGCGCGTCGCCAAGTGTTCGCATGTTGTGAATGCGGTCTGCCAGTTTGATCAGGATGACCCGGACATCGCGCGCCATGGCCAGCAGCATCTTACGGAAAGATTCCGCTTGGTTTTCTTCACGGGTGTTGAATTCAAGTTTTTCCAGCTTGGTCAGTCCATCGACCAGATCGGCTACCGGCGCACCAAAGCGCTCGATCAACTCCGGCTTGCTGACATCGCAGTCTTCCATCGCATCGTGGAGCAGCGCTGCCATCAGGGCCTGCGCATCAAGTTTCCATTCGGCGCATTGCTGGGCCACCGCGATCGGATGCGTGATGTAGGGCTCACCACTATTTCTCAACTGTCCCAAGTGGGCTTCGTCGGCAAAGCGGTAGGCCAAGCGGACATTTTCTATGTCCGCGGCGTTCAGATAGTCGAGTTTGGTCGTCAGGGCCGCAAAACTTGCTGCCGCCGCATTGGCTGCGGCAGGTGTCGGCTTATAGGGAACGTCGTTCGTCGGCATTGCGTTCATAACCCTAAATGTAACGTTACCTGAATAAAGTTAATGAAAAATGGTCTTAAAAGGCTTTTGAAATAAAAAAAGCACCTCGTAAGGTGCTTTTTTTAAATTGAATCAATTTAATTAGGGACTTTTTTAAGCATTTCCAGACCCACCTTGCCTGCGGCAATTTCCCGCAGAGCAGTGACGCCGGGTTTGTTCTTGCTTTCAATCCTGGCGGCATGTCCCTGGCTGAGCATGCGAGCGCGATAGGTGGCAGCCAAAACCAGTTGGAAGCGGTTCGGAATTTTTTCGAGGCAGTCTTCAACGGTAATGCGGGCCATGGTGTTCTTTCAGGTGATCGTTGACTTAGGGACAGTAACTTAAGGAATGTGAAGCGCCATGAAAGTCTCGGCTCTGGCGCGTCGCTGGGCCGAATATTTCAGCCGCTGGGCATGCACGATGGTTTTCAAGTCGAAAACTGCCCGCTCAAACAATTCATTGATTATAACGAAGTCGAATTTTTGAGCCTGCGCCATCTCCACGGCAGCGTTCTGGAGCCGCAGTTCAATGACCTCAGGACTGTCCTCGCCGCGACGTTGCAGGCGCGAGCGCAGTTCTTCCCAGCTTGGCGGAAGAATGAAGATCAGGACTGCGTTGGCAAAAATCTGCTTGATGTTGATGGCCCCTTGGAAATCGATTTCCAAAATCACGTCGGCGCCATGCGCTACTCGTTCTTCGATGGTGTGGCGCGACGTGCCATAGCGGTGGCCGTGGACATGCGCCCATTCCAGGAATGCATCGCGCGTCACCATGCCGTCAAACTCTTCAGTCGACAGAAAAAAGTATTCTCTGCCATGCTTTTCCTGTCCGCGCGGCGGGCGGGTGGTATGTGAAACCGCCGGCTGAATGGCTGAATCGAGTTCCATCAGGGCTTTGACCAGGCTGGATTTGCCAGCCCCGCTGGGGGCGGCTACAACAAATAGATTTCCGGGATATTCCATACAGGGCAAGTAATATTTGCTATTGGTTTAGAAGTTGTAGAGGGTATGCGGTGTCATTCGATGTTCTGGACCTGCTCGCGAATCTGCTCGATCAACACCTTCATGTCGACCGACACGCGCGTTAGTTCCAGCGACGCCGATTTGGAGCCCAGGGTATTGGCTTCGCGGTGAAGTTCCTGAATCAAAAAGTCCAGGCGCTTGCCCAGCTCGCCGCCGCTGGCCAGCAGGCGGTCGATTTCATCGAGGTGCGATGCCAGGCGGGTGATTTCCTCGGCCACATCAATCCGGATGGCAAATGCGGTCGCCTCAGTCAGTGCCCGATCCTGGGCAATTTCCGGCAGCACGCTGCTGCTGCCCAGCGCCAGAGCTTCTTTCCAGCGTTCCAGAAAACGGGTTTTTTGCTGCTCGACCAGTTTTGGGACCATGGGAACGGCTGATTCGGCCAGCGCCCGCAACTGGGCTGTCCGGTCCAGCAGCATGAGGCTCAGGCGTGCGCCTTCCCGCGCCCGCGCCGCCATCAACTCATTCATCGCCTGTCGGGCAGTCTCAAGCAATTCCTCGCTGTAGTCATGCGGTTTTTTATCTTCATTCGTAGCAATCCGGAGTACGTCCGCCACGCTGAGAGGCGCAGCTTGCGGCAGCCATGACTTGATGCTGTCTTCCAGCGAGCCGAGCCGCTGCAATGTGGCCGCTGAAGGCGCGCGCAGGCTGCCGGCAGCAGTGCTTTCGAGCGAGACACGCATCTCTACCTTTCCGCGCTTGAGCTTGCCAGTGAGCAACTCGCGCAGCGCAGGTTCAGCCTGGCGCAGCTCGTCGGGCAGGCGAAAAGCAAGGTCCAGGAAGCGGCTGTTGACGGAACGGATTTCAACGCCCAGCCGGGAACTGCTGCTGCGTGCCGGTTCGGTTTCAATGGCTTGCTGCGTAGTGCTGGACTGCAGGCTTGCATAGCCCGTCATGCTGTAAACTGACATTAGCTTTTTGCGCCTTCTTTAAGAGAGAAGAGAGTGGGTGGACTTTCACCCAGCCCACCAGAGAATTTATGTCAAAGGTCAAACCTTCATCCCTGCCGCCTGACACCATGATCGGGGGCTATCGCATTGAGCGAAAGCTTTCGGCGGGTGGATTCGGTGTAGTTTACTTGGCCGTTGACAAAGAGGGTCAGCAGTTTGCCATCAAGGAGTACTTGCCTTCCTCTCTGGCCAGCCGCGCCGTCGGTGAATTGCTGCCGCAGGTCCTGCCTGAAAAACTGTCCCTGTACCGCTTGGGTCTGAAGAGCTTTTTCGAGGAAGGCCGATCGCTGGCACAGATTTCACACGGGTCGGTGGTCAGCGTGTTGAACTTTTTCCGCGAGAACGAAACCGTCTACATGGTCATGAATTATCTGGAGGGCGGAACCCTGCAGGACTTCATCATCACGGCGCGTGATTTGAAAAAACCCAAGGTGTTTCGCGAATCCACCATTCGCTCGCTGTTCGACGAAATCCTGCGCGGGCTGCGCATCGTGCACCAGCACAAGATGCTGCACCTGGACATCAAGCCGGCCAATATCTTCATCACCGACGACAACCGGGCGGTGATGATTGACTTTGGCGCAGCCCGTGAGGTGCTGAGCAAGGAGAGCAACTTCATACGGCCCATGTACACGCCCGGCTTTGCAGCGCCTGAAATGTACCGGCGTGATTCGTCCATGGGTCCCTGGACCGACATCTATGCGATCGGCGCCTGCATCTACGCCAGCATGCAGGGCTATCCGCCCAACGACGCGCCGCAACGGACTGAAAAAGACCGGCTGTCACTGGCCTTGTCCCGTCTTCGCGGCGTTTATTCCGACAACCTGATTGAGGTCGTCCAGTGGTGTATGGCCCTGGACCCCCTGGCGCGGCCGCAGTCGGTGTTTGCGCTGCAAAAGGAACTGAGTCGTGAAAGCGAGCGCCGCTATACCAAGCTCACGGTTGGCGAACGGGTGCGGCTGCAGTTTGACAGCGTGGTGTCCGACACCAAGAAAACATCGCGCAAGGCCCATGTATCGGGAACCCGGTTCAAATGAGGTTTTCGGTTTTTCAGCTCAGTCGCATCGGTGGCCGGGCCATGAACGAAGACCGCATGGGCTACTGTTACACCCGCGAGTCGGGCCTGTTTGTGCTGGCCGACGGCATGGGAGGACATCCTGAGGGAGAAGTCGCCGCCCAGATCGCCCTTGATACCATTTCGGCCCTGTACCACAAGGAGGCAAAACCCATGGTCGGCAATCCGGCTGAATTTCTTGCCAGTGCGGTGCTGGCAGCGCATCACCGCATCATTCGGCATGCTTCCCAAAAAGGCCTGCTTGACACCCCGCGAACCACGCTGGTGGCGGCGGTTGTGCAGGGCGCCAGTGCTAGCTGGGTGCATTGCGGAGATTCGCGCCTTTACCTGGTGCGCGATGGCCAGCTACTGATGCGCACCCGGGACCATTCATTTTTTGAGCAGGAGCGGGCCGGGTTGAACGAGATCGAACCCGTGAACCGCAACATCCTGTTCACCTGCCTTGGCTCGCCCGCCAAGCCAACGCTGGAGATTGCAGGTCCGTTTGCCTTGCAGCAGGGCGACAAGCTGATGCTCTGCTCGGATGGTTTATGGGGCAGCCTGAACGATGCGGAGATGGTTGCGCAACTGAGCGGCCAGAGCGTTTGCAAGGCAGTCCCGGCCCTCGTGGAAAGTGCCTTGCTGGCTGGGGGCGAGCACAGCGACAACGTCACCGTCCTGGCCATGGAATGGGAAACGCCCGATGTGTTTGCGCCCACACGGCACGGCCCTGCCGACAGCGCGATGGACGGCAGTTTCGCCTCCACCCTCGATGCAGGTGGCTTTGACAGTCAGGCCGATGACCTTGATGAAGCCATGATCGAGCGCTCGATTGCCGAAATCAATGCGGCCATTCGCCGTTCAGCTGCCAGGAACGCCTGAGCGGCGCTGTTCAGTGCGCCCCGGCCAGGTCTTGCCGAACCTGGTTTTCTCCTTGCTGCCCCATCCGGCGTTTTCCAGACCGAAAGTAGTCACCATGAGCCCGTACTAGCAAATCACTGAGCGCACGCAACCCGCATCACATGTACTTACGTAACTGGCGTGGCATTTTCGCGTCAGGAAATGAATGCACTGCTCGCCCTGGCCGAAAGCGGTCTCCGGGTATCCCTGGTGCTGCCACGGAATTTACTATTAAATAAATAGCTAACAGTCCATGTTGGACAAGCGCTAAACCTCTATTTCATCATGAAAATTATCCTCGCATCCAACAACCAGGGCAAACTGGACGAACTTCAGGCCATGCTGGCGCCGCTGGGCCTGGAACTGGTCAGACAGTCCGATCTGGCCATCCCGGAGGCCGAAGAGCCGTTTCGCACCTTTGTCGAAAACGCCCTTGCCAAGGCGCGCCATGCGTCAGCCCTCAGCGGCCTGCCGGCGCTGGCCGATGACGCCGGCCTGTGCGTGGAAGCGTTTGGCGGGCAGCCCGGCGTGGACACCGCGTTTTATGCCACGCAGTATGGCTATGCCAAGAGCGACGACAACAACGTCAAGGCCTTGCTGGAACAGATGGCGCACCTGACGCAGCCCGCAGAGCGTCGCGCAGCCCTGGTCAGTACGCTGGTCGCGGTGCGCTCTGCGGATGATCCTGAGCCGCTGATCGCCAGCGGACGCGTGGCCGGCGAAATCGCCCTTTCGCCCGTGGGCAGCAACGGCTTTGGCTTCGACCCGGTGATGTTCGTCCCCGCATTCAGCCAGACCTTTGCGCAACTGCCGGTCAGCGTGAAGAACGCCAACAGCCACCGCGGCAAGGCCATGCGCCAGATGATTGAATTGCTGCGTGAACGCTGGCTGTAAAACCGGACTCGAATCCCTCATGATCCCAAAAGACATTCAGCACTACATGCGCAGCGGTACGCTGCAACTCGCCGCGCTGCCGCCGCTGTCGCTGTATGTGCATTTGCCCTGGTGCATCAGGAAATGCCCGTACTGCGATTTCAATTCGCACGAAGTGGCGGGCGACATGCCCGAGCAGCGCTACATCGATGCGCTGGTGGCCGACCTGGAGGCTTCGCTGCCGCTGGTCTGGGGCCGCACGGTTCACAGCATTTTCATTGGCGGCGGCACGCCCAGCCTGTTTTCGCCGCAGGCCATCGACCGCTTGCTGGGTGACATCCGCGCCCGGCTCAAGCTGACTGCAGACTGTGAAATCACCCTCGAAGCGAACCCCGGCACCTTTGAAAAAGACCGCTTCAAGGCGTTTCGCAGCGCCGGCGTGAATCGCCTGTCGGTCGGTGTGCAGAGTTTTGACGATGTGCACCTGAAGGTGCTCGGCCGCGTGCACGACCGCGCCCAGGCGATTGCGGCGGTGGAAGAGGCCGCGCAGGCCTTCGACACGTTCAACCTCGACATCATGTATGCGCTGCCCGGCCAGACGCTGGAAAACCAGGCGCAGGACATGCGCCAGGCGCTGGCCTTGGGGCCTCCGCACATCTCAATCTACCACCTGACGATCGAGTCCAACACCTACTTCGCCAAGTTTCCGCCGGTGATCCCTGAGGAAGACACGGCCTACGCCATGCTCGACCAGATCACCGAAATGACCGAAAACGTCGGACTGCAGCGCTATGAAGTGTCGGCCTATGCCCGGCCCGGTCACCGCTGTTTTCACAATACCAACTACTGGCAATTCGGCGACTACTTGGGGCTAGGCGCCGGCGCGCACAGCAAGCTCAGTTTTGCGCACCGGGTGGTCCGCCAGGTGCGTTACCGCGAACCCAAGCTGTACATGGACAAGGCGCTGGCCGGCCATGCGGTGACGCAGGAAACCGAGGTCAGCCGTGCCGATCTGCCGTTTGAGTTCATGCTCAACGCCTTGCGGTTGCGCGAGGGCTTCAAGCTACAGGATTTTGCCGACAAGACCGGCCTGCCGTTCACCGCGATCCAGAAAGGGCTGGAAGAGGCCGAGCGCAAGGGACTGGTTGTGCGCGACCTTGTGCATGTCCGGCCGACCGAGCGCGGCTTTGATTTTCTGAACGATCTGCAATCGCTTTTCCTGGCTGACTGACCCGGCATTCACACATCATGCAACTGGAAACTTCAAGCATTGTCCTGCTGGCCGTCAGCACCGCCGTGAGCTTCGGTTTAGGACGCACCTTCATGCATTTCCGCAAGAAGACGCAGAAAAAAGAGGCCCGAGAACGCGAGGCGCGAGCCCTGCGCGACCGGCCTGCCGAGCTGGAATCGAAAAACAAGAGCAAACGCAAACGGCAGCTTCAGCAGAGGGAAAAAGGGCCATCGGACCAGAAGCGCTGAGGCCCTGCGCAGAGGGCCAGAAAAGGCCGCGTGATTTTTCAGGCGGGTAGGGTCTGGCGACAAGAAGAGGTGCTACCTTTCGCAGTGCCGATATTGGCGTTTGGAGATGAACGTGGCCAACCTAGAGATGAAGAAATACCAGGATGCGACAACGGCTGAAAAGCTGAGCAAAGGTGTCCAGCATGCACAGGAACTCCATGCGCAGTTTTTCGCACTGTTCGACCAGTACAGGCCGGCGCTTCTCAGCCTTGACATCGCTTCAGAACCGATGCCGCAGGGCGATGGCCCGACCCGGGTGCGGGTCATCACGCCATTCGGCAGCCTTTATGCCACCGCAGCCTATACCTTCGATGACGGACATGCCGGCGCCGCCATGCTGTTTACCGATGAGAAACGAGTCGATGACCGGACCGTTTCGCGAAAACTAAATGCTGTGGTCCTGGGCCGGGAGGGGTTTTGGATCGACTCGGACGGCGACAGCTTGAAGACGCCCTTCACAGAGATGAGCGAGCACGTCGCCTACGCAGCTGTCCACAAGGCGCTGGCCGCGAAGTTAAAGGCTGACTCGGAATACGTCTCCAGTTTTACGCGTGCATTCCTGGTGTAGGCGCGATCTCACCGAATGGGGCTTGGGGCAGAAGCGGACGGGTGCCGGACTGCATTTTGTACTTCAGGGTTGATACCCATGCCCCAGTATCGGGGGGGCAACCTCCGAAAGCTGCAATGAAAGCCCGTTTTCAGGCATTTCAGCGATGGGGGTAACGGTGTGGGGAATGTCACCTGATTGCCGAGAAACCTGCATGAATTCCAGGGTTCTGGCGGAAGCGGTGAGATTCGAACTCACGGAGGACTCGCATCCTCGGCAGTTTTCAAGACTGCTGCATTCAACCGCTCTGCCACGCTTCCAAGCCTACTAGTTTAACCGCTGGGCTGGCAAGCCACGGGCGGTTGTCTGAAAAATAACGCTCAGGCCGTCTGCAGCATGCCTTTGCTTTCGATGAAGGCGACCACCTCGGCCAGGCCCACCTTGGTTTTCAGGTTGGTCATGACGAAGGGCTTCAGGCCTTTGGCCGTGGTGCGCATGCGGATGGTGTCGGCCTCCATGACGCCCAGGTCGGCACCCACGTAGGGCGCCAGGTCGGTCTTGTTGATGACGAACAGGTCACTCTTGGTGATGCCGGGGCCGCCCTTGCGCGGAATTTTTTCGCCGGCGGCCACGTCGATCACGTAGATCGTGAGGTCGCTTAACTCGGGGCTGAAAGTCGCCGCGAGATTGTCACCGCCGGATTCGATGAACACCACGTCGGCATCGGGAAACTCTTCGAGCATGCGGTCGATGGCCTCCAGGTTGATCGAGGCGTCTTCGCGGATCGCCGTGTGCGGGCAGCCGCCGGTTTCGACGCCCATGATGCGTTCGGCGTCCAGTGCGCCGCTCACCGTAAGCAGGCGTTGGTCTTCCTTGGTGTAGATATCGTTGGTGATGGCCACCAGATCGTATTGTTCCTTCATGGCCTTGCAGAGCATTTCCAGCAGGGTGGTCTTGCCCGAGCCGACCGGCCCGCCGATGCCCACGCGAAGGGGCGGCAGTTTCTTGGTGCGGTGGGCGATGTGGTGCAGGCGCATGGAAATACCTTGGAGGATTGAAGATGGCGGCGCTTCATCAGGAGCGAAACAGCCGTGAATACTGGGTTTCGTGCTGGGCCGAAAGAATCGCCAGCATGGGTGAAAAGGCCTGGCGTTCATTGTCCGAAAGCCGCATGGCAGCGTCGACGGCGGCCGGAATGTCCCGGCTCAGGCGGGCCAGGATGCGCTGGCCGGCGCTCTGGCCCAGCGGCACGGATTTGAGCGCGGCCTGCATCATGTTTTCGGCCCAGCCAAAGGCATAAGCCAGCAGGCAGTCGCGCACGCCAGCCGCAATTTGCGAAGCGGCCAAGGAAAACGCGACCGGATAGGTCGGCTGCATCAGGGCGCAGGCCGCAATATGGTCGGCATTGACGCCGTCATGGTTGCGCAGCCAGTCAAGCAGCGAGCGCCCCATCTGCTCGGACTGCAGCCGCAACTCGCTGGTTTCGCGGGTCTGCAGCACCCAGTCGTTGAGTTGCCGGATGCGCACCAGGTCCGCTTCACGCCAAGCCGGAATGGCCTGAGCAATCACGGCCAGGTCGCCGCGCGCCTGCGTCAGGTGGAGCTGGTCGGTCAGCCAGTCAGAGGCCATGCTTTCTGTGGCTACTCCCGACCGTTCCACGGCCGATTCAAGCACTTCTGAATAAGAAAATCCGCCCACGGGCAAGGCCGGGGAGGCGAGCCAGATCAGCTGGAGCAGGCTGGCCGAGGGCAGGGCGGGTGCCGCTTGCGTCATCAGTCCCGTGCCTTCGTCATTGGCTGTGCGGCTTGCGCGGATGAAGCTGGATGGCGACGGGCTTGATGGCCGCATGCGCATGCGCATGGCCGTGATCGTGCTGGCAGTCCGGCCCGTGGACATGGGCTGCTGCGGGCGGCACAGCCGTTACAGCCGGTGCGTCAGGCGTATGGCTGGGTCCGTGGCTGTGGCCGCCCGCGCTGTAGGCGCCGCCTTCGGGCTCAAAGGCTTCGGCAACTTCCTGAACGGTCAGGTGCATGGCGCGCAGCATGTCGGCCAGCACATGGTCGGGTTCGATTTTCAGGTGGTCAGGCTTGAGCTCGATCGGTACATGGCGGTTGCCCAGGTGGTAGGCGGCGCGGGTCAAATCGAACGGCGTGCCGTGCGCCGTACAGGCCGTGATGTGCAGAACGGCTTGCGGCGCGGCAATCACCTTGACCATGGAGCCGTCTTCTGCAATCAGCACGTCGCCGCCACGCACCAGCGTGCCGCGCGGCAAGAACACACCGAGCTGGCGGCCCAGCGAGTCGGTGGCGTCAAAGCGGCTTTTCTGGCGCACGTCCCAGTCGAGTTCGAGGGTGGCAGCGCGCTTGACCAGCACCGGGGCCAGGCCGGCGCCTTGTGAAATGAGTTTGGAGATTTGAAGCATCAGGCCATTAAAACAAAAAGTAGCGCTGCGTCATCGGCAAACTGGTGGCGGGCTCACAGGTCAGCAACTGGCCATCGGCCCGGACCCGGTAGGTTTGCGGATCGATTTCCATGCTTGGCAGGTGGTCGTTGTGAACCATGTGCTGCTTGCGCACGCTGCGGATGTTTTTTACCGCGCTTAAGCGTTTGGTCAGGCCGAAGCGCCCCTGGATTCCGGCGGCCAGCCCGGCCTGGGACACAAACGTGAGCGAGCCTTTGGCAATAGCGCCACCGAAAGCGCCGAACATGGGCCGGTAATGTACCGGCTGCGGCGTCGGAATCGAGGCGTTCGGGTCGCCCATGGCCGCCATCGCGATGAAACCGCCTTTCAGGATGATCGACGGCTTGATGCCGAAAAACGCTGGTTTCCACACCACCAGGTCGGCGAACTTGCCGACTTCGATCGAGCCGACCTCGTGCGAAATGCCGTGGGCAATCGCCGGGTTGATGGTGTATTTGGCTAGATAGCGCTTGACGCGGTAGTTGTCGTTGCGCTCGGTGTCGCCCGGCAGCTTGCCGCGCTGCTGTTTCATCTTGTGGGCGTTCTGCCAGGTGCGGATGATGACCTCTCCCACGCGTCCCATGGCCTGGCTGTCGCTGGACATCATGCTGATGGCGCCCAGGTCGTGCAGGATGTCTTCGGCGGCAATGGTTTCCTTGCGGATGCGGCTTTCGGCAAAGGCCAGGTCTTCGGCAATGCCTGCGTCCAGGTGGTGGCAGACCATCAGCATGTCCACATGCTCGTCGAGCGTGTTGATGGTGTAGGGCATGGTCGGGTTGGTGGAGGACGGCAAGAAGTTGGCCTCACCGACGACGCGCAGGATGTCGGGTGCATGGCCGCCGCCCGCGCCTTCGGTATGAAAAGCGCACAGCCCCCGGCCCTTGGTCGCGGCAATGGTGTTCTCGACAAAGCCCGATTCGTTGAGCGTGTCGCTGTGAATCGCGACCTGCACGTCGGTTTCTTCTGCGACATCGAGGCAGTTGCTGATGGCCGCCGGCGTGGTGCCCCAGTCTTCATGCAGCTTCAGGCCGATCACGCCCGCATTGACCTGCTCATGCAGCGCCGCAGGCAGGCTGGCATTGCCCTTGCCCAGAAACCCCAGGTTCATCGGAAAGGCGTCGGCGGCCTGCAGCATGCGCTCGATGTTCCACGGGCCGGGCGTGCAGGTGGTGGCAAAGGTTCCAGTGGCTGGGCCCGTGCCGCCGCCCAGCATGGTGGTCACGCCCGAGGTCAGGGCTTCCTCGATCTGCTGCGGGCAGATGAAATGAATATGCGAATCGATGCCGCCGGCGGTGACGATCATGCCTTCGCAGCTGATGATTTCGGTGCCGGGGCCGATGATGATGTCGATGCCTGGCTGCACGTCAGGGTTGCCGGCCTTGCCGATGGCGGCGATGCGCCCACCCTTCAGCCCGATATCGGCCTTGACGATGCCCCAGTGGTCGAGGATGAGCGCATTCGTCATCACCGTGTCCATCGCGCCTTCGGCGCGGGTTCTCTGCGACTGCGCCATGCCGTCACGGATGGTCTTGCCGCCGCCGAACTTGACTTCTTCGCCGTAGCTGCCGGCGCGCAGGGTGTAGTCGGCCTCGACCTCGACCCGCAAATCGGTGTCGGCCAGCCGCAGCCGGTCGCCCACCGTGGGGCCGAAGATTTCCGCGTAGGCGCGTCTGCCGATGGTGGCCATTAGAGTGCTCCCTGGATGAGGCCGCGAAAGCCGTAGATTTCCCGCCTGCCGGCGTAGTCGACCAGTTCCACCGTGCGCTGCTGGCCCGGCTCGAAGCGCACGGCCGTGCCCGACGCAATATTCAGCCGCATGCCGCGCGAGGCCTCACGGTCAAAACCGAGCGCCGCGTTGGTTTCGGCAAAGTGGTAATGCGAGCCGACCTGGATCGGCCGGTCAGCGGTGTTTTGCACGATGACGGTCAGCGTGCGCCGGCCTGCATTGAGAAGGTGGTCGGGGCCATCGGTGAACAGTTCGCCTGGAATCATGGGGTGTTTCCTTCAGGTCAGTTGGGCCAGCAGTGTCACGCCCAGCGCCGCAACGCTTGTGCCGGCCAGGCGTGAAATCCAGGTGGTGTCGCGAAAGGCCAGGCCCAGGCCCAGACCGATGGCATGCAGCGCCAGCGTTGCCAGCAGCATGCCCGACAGCGGTGCCCAGAGGTTCGCGGCGCCCGTCAGTTCGGTTCCATGCGCCACGCCATGAAAAATCGCAAACAGGCCGACCAATGAAGCGGCCAGCGCGGCAGGCAGGCGGGTGCGCAGTGCCACCAGCAAACCCAGCACCAGCAGCGAAGCGGCAATCATCGGTTCGACCGCCGGCAATTCAATGCCGGCCAGGCCCAGCAGCGCGCCCGCCAGCAGCATGGTCGCAAAGGCCAGCGGCACCGTCCACAGGCGGCGGGCGCTCAAGGCGCTCCAGAAGCCCATGGCCAGCATCGCGGCCACGTGGTCCAGGCCGGTGAAGGGATGCTGCAGGCCTTCGGCAAAGCCAATTTCTGCATGGGCACCAGAATCAGTGCCAATATGGGCCATGGCGCTCGTGGATAGGGCGCTGATAGCTATCAAAAAAATAGTGCGAAGCGGTTTGCAAGACATGGGGCTGATCTCCTTGGAATGAATGGCTTTCGGTGGAGCGGGGCAAATGCGCGTCAACCGGCTGGTGCAGTTCAGACAATCGGCTGATGCACCGTGACCAGCTTGGTGCCGTCGGGAAAGGTGGCTTCGATCTGGATGTCCGGGATCAGCTCGGCGATGCCGTCCATGACATCGGCGCGGGTCAGGATGGTGCGGCCCTCGCTCATGAGTTGCGCCACGGTTTTGCCGTCGCGTGCACCTTCCATCACGGCGGCGCTGATGAGTGCCACGGTTTCCGGGTAATTGAGCTTGAGGCCGCGCGCGCGGCGCCGCTCGGCCAGCAGGGAAGCTGTGAAGATCAGCAGTTTGTCTTTTTCTCGCGGGGTCAATTCCATGGGGCTCTTTCGGGTTCGGCGATTCAAAATCGCAAGATTGGTGCCACCGGATTTTGTGCTGATCAGAGGCGCGCTTATATGGCATGAAACCTGCACCAATTTCGGGTATTTCACTTCTTATCCTCGATCTCCCGATCATTCAGAGATTCATGGACGCCCTGGTTTCGTCGTCACCACTGCCACTGCCTCCACCCGGCCCGGCTACAGGCCTGCCGGGTGCAGACGCGTGCGTTGGCAAAGGCCCCGGGGTGGCGGCGCAGCGCATAGTCAAGGTCAGGCGCGACTACAACAGCTGGGTGGCCAGCGAAACCATGGAAGACTATGCGCTGCGCTTCACGCCGCAGCGCTTTCGGAAATGGTCGGAATGGCGGGTGGCCAACACCGCTTTTGGCGCGGCCTCGTTCCTGATCCTGGAAGCGGTGGGCGCGACCTTGCTGGTGAAATACGGCTTCACCAATGCCTTCTGGGCCATCGTGGCGACAGGGCTTATCATTTTTCTGGCCGGCCTGCCGATCAGCATTTATGCGGCGCGTCATGGCGTGGACATGGACTTGCTGACGCGTGGCGCCGGTTTTGGTTACATCGGCTCGACGCTCACGTCACTGATCTACGCCTCGTTCACCTTCATTTTCTTTGCGCTGGAAGCGGCCGTCATGGCCTATGCGCTGGAACTGGCTTTCGGAATTCCGCCCAGGTGGGGTTACCTGGTCTGTGCGCTGGTGGTGATTCCGCTGGTCACGCATGGGGTTTCGACCATCAGCCGGCTGCAGGTCTGGACGCAGGCGCTGTGGCTCATCATGCTGGTGGTGCCGTTTGCCTATGTTTTTTTGCACGCGCCTGGTGCATTTTCTGGCGTTGTGAATTACGCAGGAGAAAAAGGTGCATCGGGCACATTCAACCTGCATCTTTTTGGTGCAGCCTTGACTGTTGGCATTGCTTTGATCACCCAGATGGGCGAGCAGGCCGACTACTTGCGCTTCATGCCGGTGCAGACGGAGGCCAACCGCTGGCGCTGGTGGGCTGCCGTGCTGGTGGGTGGGCCGGGCTGGGTGGTGTTGGGTGTCGTCAAGATGCTGGGCGGCGCGTTGCTGGCCTATCTGGCGATTTCCAGCATGGTGCCCCTGGACCGTGCCGTGGACCCCAACCAGATGTACCTGGCAGCTTACGAATACGTGTTTCACGACTACGGCTGGGCCGTCGGGGCGACGGCGCTTTTTGTGTTGGTCTCGCAACTCAAAATCAATGTCACCAATGCCTATGCCGGCTCGCTGGCCTGGTCGAATTTTTTTTCGCGTCTGACGCACAGCCACCCGGGTCGGGTGGTCTGGCTGGTGTTCAACACAGTCATCGCCTTCATGCTGATGGAAATGAATGTATTCCAGGCGCTGGGCGATGTGCTGGGGCTGTATTCAAACATCGCGATTGCCTGGGTCATGGCAGTGGTGGCCGACCTGGTGGTGAACAAGCCTTTGGGCCTGTCGCCCAAAGGCATCGAATTCAAACGCGCCCATCTTTACGACATCAATCCGGTCGGCGTAGGCGCGATGGTGCTCGCTTCTCTATTGTCCATCACCGCACACCTTGGGCTGTATGGCGAGTTGGCGCGGGCGTTTTCAGCGGTGATTGCGATGACCACGGCATTCGTGGCGGCGCCGCTGATTGCCTGGGCCACGAAGGGTCGCTATTACATCGCCCGCCAGCCCCCACAACCGGCTAATGTCGGGCTCTACGAGCGCTATGCCACCCAGCGCTGCGTGATTTGCGAGCGCAGCTACGAAGGCCCTGACATGGCGCATTGCCCGGCCTACCAGGGGGCGATCTGCTCACTGTGCTGCACGCTCGATGCGCGCTGCGGCGACCTGTGCAAACCCCACGCCAGCCTGACGGCCCAGTGGTCGGCGGCGTTGCGCTGGGTATTGCCGCGTGCGGCCTGGCCTTTTCTGGACAACGGACTGAGCCACTTCCTGCTGCTGATGGGCGTCATCGTGCCGCTGCTGGCCACGGTGTTTGGCCTGCTTTATCGCCAGGAGATGACCTCGCTGGCTGAACTGGCAGGGTCTGAATCGGCCTTGCGTTCCGGATTCTTGAAGGCCTACATGGCGCTGCTGGTGATTGCCGGGCTGGTAGCCTGGTGGCTGGTGCTGGCGCACAAGAGCCGGCAGGTGGCCCAGGAAGAATCCAACCGCCAGACCCATCTCCTGATGCAGGAAATCGAGTCGCACCGGCAAACCGACGAAGCCCTGCAGCAGGCCAAGCGTGTGGCCGACCAGGCGAATCAGGCCAAGAGCCGCTACATCAGCGCCATCAGCCATGAACTGCGAACGCCGCTCAACAGCATCCTGGGCTATGCGCAACTCATGGGTGAAGACAGCACCATTCCGCCGCACCGCCAGCAGGCCGTCAGTGTCATCAAGCGCGGCGGCGAGCATCTGCTGTCGCTGATTGAAGGTACCCTGGACATCGCCCGCATCGAAGCCGGCAAGCTCATGCTCAATGTCAGGCCGATGCAGTTCGCCGACTGTGTGCATGAAGTGGCTGGCATGTTTGAATTGCAAGCGGCGGCCAAAGGCCTGCGCTTTGCGTTTGAAGCCGCTGGCAACCTGCCCGAACTGGTGCGCGCCGATGAGCAGCGGGTTAGGCAGGTGCTGATCAACCTGGTGGGCAACGCCATCAAGTTCACCGCCGAGGGGCAAGTCACCTTCCGGGTGCGCCATGCACGTGAAATGGCACATATCGACATCAAGGACACCGGCCCCGGCATGAACGCAGCCGAGCTGGAAAATATTTTCGAGCCCTTTGCGCGCGGTAGCACCGCCGGCCAGAGCGTGGGCGGTGCATCGGGCGCCGGCCTGGGCCTGACGATTGCCAAAATGCTGACCGACCTGATGGGCGGCGAGATGACGGTGGTCAGCACGCCAGGCAAGGGCTCGGTGTTTCGCATCCGGCTTTTCTTGCCGGAAGTGCATCTGGATGCCGGTGCGAGCCGTGGCATCAAAGTGCGCTCTGCCAGGCGCCAACCGCAGGGTTATGAGGGGGTGCGGAGAAAAATTCTGGTGGTCGACAACGAAGAACCCGACCGCGAATTGCTGGTGCAGTTGTTCTCGCCCATGGGCTTCGAGTTGTACGCTGCTGCCAGCGGACACGACTGCCTGGACCTGCTGGCGGCCGGCCTGCGGCCCGATGTGATTTTCATGGACCTGGCCATGGCCGGCATTGACGGCTGGGAGACGCTGCGCCGTGTGCGCAGTTCGGGGCATACCGGCATTCACCTGGCGATTGTGTCGGCCAACGCCTTTGACAAGGGCATTGACAACGATGTGGGCATCAGGCCTGAAGACTTCATTCTCAAGCCGGTGCGCCATACCGAATTGTTTGACTGGCTGGAGCGACAACTGGGCCTGCGTTGGCAGTATGAAGCGCAGGCCGTAAATGCCGAGCCGGTTGCGGCAATGGCTGCGCCGCATGTCTGGCCCGATGACGCCCAGCTCGCCAGCCTGCTCGAAGTCGTCAATTTGGGGTTTTACCGTGGCATCCTGAACAAGCTTGCAGATATCGAAAACCAGCAACCCGATACTGCTGCCTTTGTGGAGGAAATGCGCGTGCTGGCACGGCAATTCCGGTTTGAAACCATGGCCAGCCAGCTCACACAGAAAACAGCCATACAAGGAGAGCGGCCGTGAACAAGATGACTGACGACCGCCAGATGGCGGATAGCCGTCTGGACCGCACACTGGATCGCGCCAACAGCGACATCGTGTTGATTGTTGACGATGTGCCCGACAACCTGTCGGTGCTGCACGACACACTCGATGAATCGGGCTATACCGTGTTGGTGGCGACCAGCGGCGAGGCTGCCTTGCAACGCGCCCGGCAGGCCCTGCCCGACATCGTGCTGCTCGACGCCATGATGCCCGGTATGGACGGCTTTGAAGTCGCCCGGCAACTCAAGGCGATGCCCGAAACTGCCCATATTCCGATCATCTTCATGACCGGCCTGACCGAGACCGAGCACCTGGTGGCCGCCTTGCAGGCCGGCGGCGTGGACTATGTGACCAAACCCATCAAGCCCAAGGAGGTGATGGCCCGTATGGGCGTGCACCTGCAGGGCGCGCGCCGGGCCCGGCAGGAAGTGCGGCAGGCCGGTCAGGCGCGCAACGCCCTGGATGCGTTCGGCTATGCCAGCATGACGGTACGAACGAATGTCAACGGCCAGGGCCACGGCCACGGCAAGCTGATCTGGCAGACGCCGCTGGCGCGTGATCTGCTTCTGCGCTACTACGGAACCACCGCGCCGCAAACGCCGGGCCCCGTTCTCGACTGGTTGCGCCTTCACCTGGCGGATGCCGAGCGCCAGATCGAACCGCCGCGCCTGACGGTAGAGCAAGGGCCGCGCCGCCTGACGTTCCGGCTGCACCAGCAAACCGAAGACAGCGACAGCGGCGGCGACTGGCTCATCGTGATGCGCGAAATATCGGACGATGCGGTGTTGCAAGCCATAGCCTTAAGCTTCAAGCTGACCGCCAGAGAAGCCGAGGTGCTGTACTGGGTGGTCAAGGGAAAGGTCAACCGCGATATTGGCGACATCCTGGGTTCCAGCCCTGCGACGGTGAAAAAACACCTGGAACGTATTTACGCCAAGCTTGGCGTGGAAACCCGCACCGCGGCCGCTGGCCGGGCCATGAACCGCATACGGCAACTGCATCCGCACTTTGAATGCTGAATGAATAAACCGTGCTTGGTGGGCTGCGCGGTTATAATGGGGGGTTCGGTAACGCATCAGCGTTTTTCATCGAAGTCTTTATTACATCCGGCTTCTTTCTCAAATGCGGCGCTTCCTGGAGCCCCGAATTCCCTGCGCGATGACCGTGCTTTCAACGCTTTTTCAGCCTTGATACCAACAGCGCGGTTTCATTTCCTGGCGAGCACTTCCCCCAACGCGGTGCCCACTCAATGGCTCAACCTGTCCGGCTTTTCAGTAGCTTGGCAGGCTAGATACCGAATACACGTTGGCTTGCACGCAGGCTGGTTATTTCTTTCCCATCAAGCCGGAACAATATCTGGTGAAGACTTTTATGAACATGAACGACACACAATTAGAGGTAGGAAAATACCTTGTATCGCCGCTTGCCAAGCAGCAAGGCGAAGGCCGCTACGCAGCTTCAGTTTCCATCCGCTCCGGACGCGGAAGTGGTACCCATGACAGGGTGCTGCGTTTCACCGGACTTTTCGACAGCGCCGCCGCTGCCGTACATTACGCTACCGAACACGCGCTGGGCTGGATTCACGAACGCTCGGCACCTGTTTGCGCATGAAATACTGTCAGCCCGCGTGGGCTGGTGACACAAAATAATTTTTTCGAAATATCAGGAGTTTTAGATGGCAAAAGAAGAACTTATCGAGATGCACGGACTGGTTGACGAAGTCCTGCCTGACTCGCGCTTTCGCGTGACGCTGGACAACGGCCACAAGCTCGTGGCGTATACCTCGGGCAAAATGCGCAAAAATCACATTCGCATACTGGCCGGCGACCAGGTGTCGCTGGAACTCTCGCCTTACGACCTGAGCAAGGGCCGTATCACCTTTCGCCACATTGCCGGTCGCGGACCCGGCCCTGCGCCGCGCCAGAACCGCTAAAGCGCAACGCCGTTTTCGCGCTATTTCCACAGTCCCCGGCAGCCTTCGTGCTGCCGCAGTTGGCGGGCGATAGACCCCGAAAAACGCTTGGCACGGCGCGCCTTCGTTGGAAATATCAAGGCCCAACGGCCATGTCTTCCGCCTTCTTGTCCAGCACCATTTCAGGTTCCTGGGATTCTCGCCATGTCTCGTTGTTCAAGCCGGCTTGGAGTCGTACGGCGTCCAACTCGTTGGTTCATAGCGCCACGACCAGGGTGGCCACGCTATTGCCGAACACGCTGGTGAACGCGCGCGCTTCTGGCATGAAGCGGTCAATGCCCAGGATCAGCGCGCCTGCCACCGGCACAGTCCCAACCGCCGACAGTGTCGCCGCCAGAACGCCCGCTTTCGGTCACGCCCACCGCGCCTTTTGAGGTCATTAGCAATACGCTCAGCAGCGTGATTTCCTGCATCAGCTTGACCAGTACCAGCCCGATGACCATCGCGAAGGTATCGACGCCTTCAAAGTAAAGCATCGCCAGTCCGCCGGTCTTGCCAACCTTCTTCATGTCTTCCATGCCGGCGTTGCCGATCACCACGGTGCAGAAAATCATCGGCGCGATCATCATCTCAACCAGCTAGATGAAGCCACCGCCCAACGATGGATGGAAAAACCCCAGTGCGATACCGGCAATGAGGGCACAGATCACCTGGAAGTACTGGGAACGGTGGGGCGGCGGTTTGGACGGGAGTGTCAAGGCGGTCATGAAAGTAGGACATCGGCTGATGCGGCATCGAGGTGAAATTCAATATAGCCGGGGCATGCTGATTGAATATTCATGAAAACTACAAGCGGCGTTTTCCCGCAAGAAAACAAGGCTCCGTCGTATTTTTTCGATTCCATGACCGCCACAATCCTTGCGGATATCGCAACCGGAATTGAAAGAACAAGAAACGCCGCCGTCCTACAGTCATGTCTGCCAGCGAATGCTTAGATGGTTGGCTTGACGGCGTAGGCATAAGTCGCCACCACGCCTGTGATTCCCACACTAGGAGTTCCTTCATGTCCCTGAACACGACCCCTTCGCTTCGCAGCGGCTACCTTGCCAAGGATGTAGTAAATACTGATCTCCGGATCGAATATGCCCATTTGCGTGAAGAACTGGAACGCCTGCTGACTCAGCCAGAGAAGGATTTTCAAAGAATCGATGCTCTGGTTGACCAGCTTGAACTGGTTCAGCTCGCTTACAAAGAGCAGCACGGGATCAAGGGAAACAACCCGAATGAATAAGGTGACAAAAGTTCGAAGAATGTCTCTGAATCGCGTCCGAAAGCATACGTGATACAGCGTTTTCATCTGTGTACGACGCTCTGTTTTTTATAGCGTAAAACCTTTTACAACATTGCGTATAAGACGATTTTCATTTGTGCTGCACCGGGTGTTTGGCATGCCGAGATCGAGAACGATTTTGCAGAACTACACGGTCTTCGGAGATTTCTTACGGGCCTGTGTCTTGTACGCTGGCAAGAACCACGAACGTTTTCTTTTAACTTAGGGCTGTCAACGGTACTGACCCATTTCAAAGGAGATCAAAATGCCCATCATTGCCTGGTTACTCGGCGTTCCCATCACCGTCATTTTGCTGCTGATGCTTTTCGGGGTGTTTTGAAAAGCAAGTCGCTTATCTGGAGACGTCAAAGAACCCGCCGAGGCGGGTTTTTTCATGGCTGATCTCCGTCGGCGGATGCTGCCTTGGGCGCGGCTGCATGGGTCTTGTTTGCGGGCTGGAGGCGCATTTGCCGCACCTGCCACCACGCGGGCAGCAAGCGTTTGACTTCCGGCCGTGCGAACCGGTCGTCCATCAGGAAGACCACGCCCTGGTCCCGCGTGGTGCGTATCACCCGGCCTGCGGCCTGAACGACTTTTTGAATGCCCGGATAAAGATAGGTGTAGTCATACGCCTGCCGGGCACCAAAATTTTCAGCCATCCGCAACTTGATCTGCTCGTTGACCGGGTTGACCTGCGGCAGGCCCAGCGTGGCGATGAAGGCGCCAATCAGCCGCTGGCCGGGCAGGTCGATGCCCTCGGCAAACGCGCCGCCGAGCACGGCAAAACCAATGCCTTTTCCCTCCGGCACAAAGCGCGCCATGAACTCGTCACGTGCCGCTTCATCCATGCGCCGGGTCTGCTTCCACATCGGCACTTGCAAATACAGCTGCTGGAAACGCTCAGCCAGCTTTTCCAGGTAGTCGTAGCTGCTCACGAACACCAGGTAATTGCCTGGCTGTTCCCGGTACTGCCGCGCCATCAGGTGCGCGATGGGTGCGAGCGACAACGCGCGGTGCTGGTAACGGGTGGACATGTCGCTGACCACCTGCACCGCCAGCTGCGCGGCCAGGAACGGCGACGGCACATCGACCCATGCGGTGTCGGCCGGCAGGCCCAGCGTGTCGGCATGGTAGTTTTGCGGACTCAGCGTCGCGGAAAACAGCGCGGCCGACCGGGCAGCGGCAAAGCGAGGAGCCAGGAAAGGCGCGGGAACGACGTTGCGGATGCACAGCCGGCTGAACCTGGCCGCCGGGCGGCTGGACCCCGGAAAAACGTGCCGGCCCTGCGCGGCTTCGAGGGTGAGGTCGAACAGCGAATGCGCGCCAAAGCTTTCGGCCATGCGCGAGAAATGCAGCGCATCAAAGTAAAAGCGCTGCAGCGCGGCATCCACCCGCGTCGGATGCGCTTCCAGGTCGTCGGTGATGGCGCTGGTGGCCTGTTGCAGGGCCAGCAGGAATTTTTCCGGCGGGCTGGCGCGGACCTGGTAAGCGCGGTCCGGCGGGTGTTGCGGGTCCTTGGCCAGGTCGCGCCAGACGCGGTGCAGGCGGTCCAGCGGCTTTTTCAGCGCCGGCCCGGCCGACTGCCGCACGCCGGCCAGCTCGGCCTGGTCCAGCTCGGCGGAATACATCTTTCGCGCCCGCTCCACCAGGTTGTGTGCCTCGTCAACTAGCACGCTGACGCGCCAGCCATGGGCCACCGTCAGGCCATGGAGCAAGGCGCTCACGTCGAAGTAATAGTTGTAGTCGCCGACCACCACATCGCTCCAGCGCACCAGGTCCTGACTCAGGTAATAGGGGCACACGCCATGCGCCAGCGCCACCATGCGCAGCGCCTCCTTGTCGAGCAGGCCGGCCGCAACGGGTTCGGCCAGCGCCGCACTGCGCGCAGCCGGCAGGCGGTCGTAGAACCCCCGGGCCAGCGGGCACGACTCGCCATGGCAGGCCTTGTCCAGATGCTCGCAGGCCTTGTCGCGTGCCACCAGCTCGATCACGCGCAGCGGCAGGGGCGGCGCGCTGTGCTTGACCAGCGCCAGCGCATCAAGCGCCAGGCGGCGGCCCGGGGTCTTGGCCGCCAGAAAAAACACCTTGTCGATGTGCTGACGGGGCGCCGCCTTGAGCAGCGGAAACACCGTGCCGATGGTCTTGCCGATGCCGGTGGGCGCTTGCGCCATCAGGCAGCGGCCGCTGGCGGCAGAGCGGTACACCGCCTCGGCCAGTTCGCGCTGGCCGGTGCGAAAGCCCCCATGCGGAAAAGCCAGCGCCGCCAGCGCTGCATCGCGAGCCGCCCGGTGCGCCAGTTCCTGCCGCGCCCAGCCCAGGAATTTTTCGCACTGCGCTTCAAAATAGCCTTTCAGCGCAACGGCGGTAAAACTTTCCGCTAAAACCGTTTCCTGCTGGCTGCCGATGTCCAGGTAAACCAGCGCCAGCCGCACCTCGGCCAGTTGGAGCTTCTGGCACAGCAGCCAGCCGTAGACCTTGACCTGGGCCCAGTGCAGCTGGCGGTGGTTTTCCGGCATCGCAGCCAGGTCCCCCCGGAAGGTCTTGACCTCTTCGAGTTGCTTGGTTTGCGGGTCGTAGCCGTCGGCACGGCCACGCACCCGCAGCTCCTTGTAGTCGCCCGCCAGACTCAGCTCGGCCAGGTAGCCTTCATGACGGCGTGATGCCACCAGCGCATGGCCGGCGATGCCTTCCTGGGCAGAAGGGGAGGGCGTGAAACGCAGGTCCAGGTCGCCCTGCTTGGCAGTAAATTCGCACAGCGCCCGGACGGCGACGACATAGCTCAATGCAGGCGCTCGCTGGCTGTTTCGGCAGCCTCGTTGGGCAGACGGGCCACGGCATGAGGGACCGTCACTTGGGCCTGACGTAATTCATGGCCGCATCGAATTCCTCGCGCGACAGGAACGCGTCCTGATTGGTGTCGGCCCGGTCGAAGTTTTTCGCCACGCCGCGAAACCCCGAAGCTTCCTGCCGACTGACCTTGCCGTCGCGGTTGCCGTCCATGAACCCGAAGGCCCGTTCGAGTTCGCTGGCCGCGTAGCGCGGCGCCGGAACTTCAGCAGCAGCCCCGCCGGAGGTGGGCGCAGCGGGGGAATCGGTGTCTTGGGCCTTGACGCTCAAGGCCAACACCGCAGCGGCCGCGCTCACGCCCAGCCTCCTGACCCAGGCTTGCAAGAACGGCCTGCTGGCGCGCACGGCGAGAGCCGTGCGAACTACGGAAATAGCTGGATTGCGGTGAAAAGCTTGCGGGGAATGGACCGTGGAAAAATTCATGGAGGGGTTTGCTAACGCGAAAGGATCAAACATTCGTGCCATTGGACGCCAGTTCGCTTGGCGGCTCCAGCAAACTTGCAGCGTGTTTCGCGGCTTTACGCGGCGTGCACACCAGCCTGCATTGCTGTGTCGTCTCAATGGGCCAGGATGGTTTCATGCCACGGCAATGCATGCGCTTGCGCTGACAACAGGGACATGGACTGTCCCACAGCACCCGCTGGCCCGGCTTTCGACAATCAAGGCATTCGAACGGATTTTAAAAGCACAAGGAAACACCATGGCAACCAGCAGCATTTTGGGCGGCTCCAAAGCCCCCGAGGAAATCAGCGGAAAAGACGTGCATGCCCTGGGCCCCAGCGACAACTCCGACAGTGGAAGTGACGCGGCAGGCGCCTACGGTGACGATGAACTGTCAAGCCACAGCGACGCCGCGGGCACCGGTGAGCGCGCTTCGGCAGGCCTTGGCCGCGATCAGCCGGATGCGGACATCCTGCCCGACCACATTGAACCGGCTCCTGGCGCCGATGCGGACACCGACATTGGCGGGGATGCGGGCGCCGATTTGAATGACCTGAGCACCGTCGAGGCGCTGGCCGATGACAACGCAGACCTGGACATCACTATGCAGGATGACGACGACGAGGCCGAAAACAGGTCGCGCTGACCCTGGTGTGTGCCGAAATTCGCTTCACTTCCCGATCAGCGGTTTCCGGCAGAACACGGTGTTTCATTGGGTGCCAACTTGTCGCGGGTTGGCTTCCTGGTGCAGGGTCGCGCCGTGTAGCGGGCTCTTGAAAAACATTCAACTGCCACAGTCAAGCCAATTTCAGCCTGGTTCAATGACTTGGGTGCAACCGGTCCCGGTTTCGGCAACCAATAGCATTACCATGGGCGCTTCAGTTCTATCAACCCTTTGCGCAAGCCTATGAAACTCTCAAAAATGGCCCAGTCTTCCCGTCTGGAAGACCGGTCCTTCCTGCTGCTGCTGGCCCTGGTTTCACTGGCTTTTTTCTGGGTTCTCTGGCCCTATTACGGTGCCGTTTTCTGGGGTTCGGTTCTCGCTATTTTGTTCAACGCGCTGTTTCTTCGCCTGCTCAGAAAGATGCCGAAAAAACGCACGCTGGCCGCCTTGCTGATGCTGTCCATCATTCTGGTGCTGGTCATCCTGCCGGTGGGGCTGATCAGCGCCCTGCTGACGCAGGAAGCCGCCAGCATGTACCAGCGTGTGCAGTCCGGTGAACTCAGTTTTAGCCGCTATTTCCAGCAAATCTACAACGCCCTTCCGTCTTGGGTGACCGGAATCCTCAACCGCTCGGGTCTGGACAACCTGGTGCTGATCCAGCAGCGCGTGACCAGCAGCCTGACGCAGGGAAGCCAGTTCATCGCCACCCAGGCACTGAGCATCGGGCAGAACGCTTTTGATTTTTTCGTCAGCTTTTTCATCATGCTCTACCTGTTGTTTTTCTTTCTGCGCGATGGCGGGGCCCTGTCCCGGCGCATCAAGGAGGCGATTCCGCTTGAAGCCGAGATCAAACGCAACATCTTCAGCAAGTTCACCACCGTGATCCGCGCCACCGTCAAGGGGAACATCGTCGTGGCCATGCTGCAGGGCGCACTGGGCGGACTCATGTTCTGGTTTCTTGGCATTCATGCGCCGGTGCTCTGGGGCACGCTGATGGCCTTCCTGTCACTGCTGCCGGCTGTCGGCGCCGCCATCGTGTGGATTCCGGTGGCTGTTTACTTTCTGGTCACCGGCGCCATCTGGCAGGGCGTGCTGCTGATCGTCTTTGGCGTGCTGGTGATCGGCCTGGTCGACAACATCCTGCGCCCGGTGCTGGTTGGCAAGGACACCAAGATGCCCGACTATGTGGTGCTGGTCTCCACAATCGGCGGCATGTCGCTGTTCGGACTCAACGGTTTTGTCATCGGCCCGGTGATCGCGGCGATGTTCATGGCGACATGGGACATTTTCATGAAGTCCCGGGAGGACGAGCCTGCCGAACCGCCACTGGCTTGAAGCACGGGTTTTTCAAGTGAAAATTCCTTTTTGCGCAATGGACACAAGCACAGAAAGCTATCGATTAAACAGCCGGCTGAACCGGGGTCGCTTGCTGGCCGGTGGTCAGCGTCGCCATGTCCACCACAAAGCGGTACTTCACATCGCTCTTGAGCATTCGCTCGTAGGCCGTCTCGATCTCGTCCATGCGGATCGCCTCGATGTCCGACACCAGCCCATGCTTTGCGCAGAACTCCAGCATTTCCTGGGTTTCCCGAATGCCGCCAATCAGCGAGCCGGCCAGGCGGCGGCGCTTCATGATCAGGTTGAACACGCCGGGTGACGGATGCGGGGTGGCGGGCGCGCCTACCAGTGTCATGGTGCCGTCGAGCTTGAGCAGCACCAGAAAGGCGTCCAGGTCATGCGGTGCGGCCACGGTGTTCAGGATGAAGTCGAAACTCCCGGCATGCGCGGCCATTTCGTCGGCGTTTTTCGACACCACGACTTCCCTGGCGCCCAGGCGCAACGCGTCCTCGCGCTTGTTTGCCGACGTGGTGAACAGCACCACATGCGCGCCCATGGCGGCGGCAATCTTCACGCCCATGTGGCCCAGTCCGCCCAGGCCGACAATGCCGACCTTGTGGCCCGGGCCGACCTTCCACTGGCGCAGCGGCGAATAGGTGGTGATGCCTGCGCACAGCAGGGGTGCGACGGCGGCCAGGTCAGCTTCAGGGTGCGAGATGCGCAGCACGAACGATTCGCGTACCACGATGTGACTGGAATAGCCGCCATAGGTGTTGGCGCCGGTGCCCTGCTCGGGGCCGTTGTAGGTGCCGGTGAAGCCGTTGTCGCAGTACTGCTCCAGGCCGCCCTCGCAGGGCGCGCAATGCTGGCAGCTGTCAACCATGCAGCCCACGCCGACGATGTCGCCGGCCTTGAACTTGCTCACCAGGTCGCCAACGGCCGTGACGCGTCCGACGATTTCGTGGCCGGGAACCGAGGGGTACACCGTGTTTTCCCATTCATTGCGCGCCGTGTGCAGGTCGGAGTGGCAGACGCCGCAATACAGGATGTCAAGCGCTACATCGAGCTGGCCGGGTGAACGGCGCTCGAAGGTGAAAGGCGCGAGCGCGGTTGCAGCAGAGGTGGCGGCATAGCCGAGTGCTTGGGTCATGGCGAAATCCAGGTCTTGAGAGTTGACAGGCCATTGATGCTAGCCCTTTGGCGCCTTCACCACATGATCTGGTCGCCCAAACCCGCGTAGGACCAGACTTCATTGTCATGCGTTCATTTCAGGCGGGGTTTGCATGTCTTGCGCATGCCAGGTAAGCATGAGCAGCTATTTATTTTGTAGCGAAGCCCATCCGCAGGCATTTGAACGCTGCCAGCGCTTGTCGCAAAAGTCACCCGGCAAACCCCCCTTGTTTGGGGGATAGCCATCGACACGCTCTCTGGTCACGATAGCTGAACGGTACGCACACGCACCGTAGGATAAAAAAGTAACAAGGGGGAAGATGATGCTTATTTTCAGCAGTCATGAGGTTGAAGGCCGGGTCGCCACGACAGCTGTCGAACAACAATTTACAGCCATTGCGGATCCGCTGGCGCGGGCCAGCCGAAAGCACGCGCCAAAGACGCAAGAAAATGGCTGGAAAGTGGTGCGAATAGACTGTGACGTGGATGATGCCAAATCCATGAATGATTTGTTACAGTTGTTTCAGGAAGCTCGACCGCTCCTGATTTACCTGCATGGCTACAACAGCTCGCCGGCTGACTGTTTTGAACGTTGCGACCGCCTGGAGTCGCTCTATGGCCTGGAAATGGTCAGATTTTCCTGGTCGGCCAAAAAACACCTGCTGGCTGATGGCTTGCGTCGCGGTTTCGATGCCGGGGTCGGCCTTGGCCTGCAGCGGGAACTTGACCGCCTTTTTGGCTCGCAGAAGAGTCTGCCCTCCAGAAAATACCTTGCGCTGTCTGAACCGGTTGCCTGCGATCTGGAAAACGTGAGTTGTTCATGGTGGCTGATGATGGCCCTGCCGGGTGTGCGCCATTGAGCCAGTGCGGCCTGGGGACGGTCCGGTAAGCGCCTCAATTCGGATTGAATGAGAAACGCAACAAGGATTTGGCCATCCATAACTTCCAGTCCGTCATACCCGCAAAGGCGGCCCTCCAGCGACACCGCCTGAAATGCTCAAACGGGTCTGGATAGACGCCTGCGCGGGTATCACGCAGGAACGTTATTGTTGACCGCATGCCAACAGCCTGCCCAGCCTGCCCAGCCTGCATGGCAGGCATCGGGTCTTTTCAGACTGACAGCGCGGTGGAACAGCGTGAGAAGAGGGGCGCGTGCTGCGGAACGACCCAGGCGGTTTTCTAATAAATTCCCAAGAGTTTCAGGCCGTTAGCGCAATCTGTGCTTGCGTAGACAGCTATCTATTTCATAGCTGGGGCTGTTGCCGCGAGACCGGCACATAAGCCGCCAGCGTCTGCAACACAATTTATTCAACATTTTCAAAAAAGCCCCACCATGCGCCTTGACTTCACCGCCTTGTAAAGCGCCATAGGGCAACTTGAAAAAAGTCTGGCCTGTGCCTGTTCGCCTGCCACACTGGCCGACGCGGGTTTGCTGAGCAGTTGCGCAACTCGGTTATCCAGTGCTTTGATTTCACCTATGAACTCAGCTGGAAAATGCTCAAGCGTTATCTGGAGGCCACACAAGCCAGCCCGGCGGCGCTGGACACCGCCAGCTTTCAAAACCTGATTTACGGATGGTTGCCACGCCCTCTGGCGTAAAGACAAGGATCGCGAAGTCCACAACTGAAGACTTCTTTACGAGGGCGTCAATGGTCACCGACCCAAGATCAAAGGTGCCGACTCGCCAGAGAGTCGGGATGTGTCGCATGGTCCAAGTCTGCGTTCAGGGCTTCAGCCTGCGCGAGGCCCTCTGCTGAAGATGCAATGGAAACGGCTGGCTTTTCTTCGTTCACGAACTCCGATCCTTGATGCTTCAGCATGCAACGCATAGCGGCGGTAGCAGGGCGATTGATTGGCACAGGCGCCAAGCCACCCCGTACGCCACTCGGCGTATTCCCCAATTTCCCGCTTCTCCCTAAAGTTCATCCATCGCGACGCAAAAGGCTTGTTTTCCCAGGCCCCATCCAGCGAGACGGAAACTTGTCAACCCCACCGGAGAAGCACTCATGCAACGTCGATTCACTCTCAAGGCGCTCACCGCCGCCGTCGCCCTGACCACCCTGTCTGCGCTGCCCGCGTACGCGGCGGAAGACACCATCAAGGTCGGTATCCTGCACAGCCTGTCGGGCACCATGGCGATTTCCGAGACCGTGCTGAAGGACACGGTGCTGATGGCGATTGACGAGATCAACGCCAAGGGCGGCGTGATGGGCAAGAAGCTGGAGCCCGTCGTCGTCGATCCGGCCTCCAATTGGCCGCTGTTCGCCGAAAAAACCAAGCAGCTGCTGGGCCAGGACAAGGTCGCCGTGATTTTTGGCTGCTGGACCTCGGTGTCGCGCAAGTCGGTGCTGCCGGTGGTGGAAGAAATGAACGGCCTGCTGTTCTACCCGGTGCAGTACGAGGGCGAAGAGCTGAGCAAGAACGTGTTCTACACCGGCGCGGCGCCCAACCAGCAAGCCATTCCTGCCGTCGATTACCTGATGAGCAAGGCCGGCGGCGGCGCCAAGCGCTGGGTGCTGCTGGGCACCGACTACGTGTACCCGCGCACCACCAACAAGATCCTGCGTGCCTACCTGAAATCGAAAGGTGTGAAAGACACCGACATCGACGAGAAATACACGCCGTTCGGCCATTCGGACTACCAGACCATCGTGGCCGACGTGAAAAAGTTCTCCCAGGACGGCAAGACGGCGGTGGTCTCGACCATCAATGGCGACTCGAACGTTCCCTTCTACAAGGAACTGGGCAACGCCGGCCTGAAGGCCAAGGACGTGCCGGTTGTCGCCTTCTCGGTGGGGGAAGAGGAACTGCGCGGCGTGGACACGAAACCGCTGGTCGGCCACCTGGCGGCCTGGAACTATTTCATGTCGATCAAGAACCCGACCAACACCGAGTTCATCAACAAATGGTCGGCCTATGCCAAGGCCAAGGGCATTGCCGGTCACAAGGACAAGCCTTTGACCAACGACCCGATGGAGGCGACCTACATCGGCATCAACATGTGGAAGCAGGCGGTTGAAAAAGCCAAGTCCACCGACACCGACAAGGTGATTGCCGCCATGGCCGGCCAGACCTTCAGCGCACCGTCGGGCATCGTGTCCAAGATGGATGAGAAGAACCACCACCTGCACAAGTCGGTGTTCATTGGCGAAATCAAGGCCGACGGCCAGTTCAACGTGGTCTGGAAAACGCCGGGTCCGGTCAAGGCCAAGCCCTGGAGCCCGTACATCGAAGGCAATGACAAGAAGCCTGACGAGCCGGTCAAGGGCATGAGTGTCGCGAAGAAGTAAAGCTGATTCGGGGGCTTCCCGGCCCTCGACGTTTCAAGGAAGTTGCAGTCTGGGCGTGCCGCCACGGGCCGTGCCCGCCCAACCTACAGGTTTTTTCATGCCACTTCGACACCTATTCCTGATTGCTACGCTTTTCATAGCTGCTACCGCCCATGCCATAAGCGCAGATGAGGTAAAAGGCATCACATTTGGCGATGTTGAAGCGCGCGTGACGGCGCTGAACAAGGCCGCGGCCGATGCAGATGAGAAAACTGTCGCCTTCATCCAGGCGCTGTCTGACGATGCCGTCAAAACGCGCGGCGACAAAGTGTTCGTCATCAAGGACGACAAGGCGCTGGACCCGCTCAGCGGCGCCGAAGTGCCCTTGCCGCCGGATGCCGAAGACGTGATCAACCCCAACTTTTTGCGCAGCGAGATGGACAACGCGCTGGCCGCGCTCAAGCTGCTGTCCAAAGACGAGACGACGCGCGCCGCTGCCATCAAGACATTGACCGGTGAGACTGACGAGGCGCGCCTGCCGCTGATCGACAAAGCCTATGCCGCCGAGACCGTGCCGTCGCTCAAGGACAAACTGGAGATGATGCGCGCCGCCATTCTGCTGGGAAGTAGCGACAAGGCCAGGCGCCTGGACGCCGCGGCGCAGCTTGCAGGCAGCACGAACCCCATCACCAAGACCGTGCTGATCGAGCGCCTGCCGCTGGAAACCGATGCCGATGTGAAAGTCGCGCTCAAGGCGGCGCTGGCCAGGGTGGAGGCTTCACTCGCCTGGGGCGACAAGCTGGGCGCGATGTTCAGCGGCATCAGCCTGGGCAGCATCCTGCTGCTGGTGGCGCTGGGGCTGGCGATCACCTACGGCCTGATGGGCGTCATCAACATGGCGCATGGCGAACTGATGATGATCGGCGCCTATGCCACCTATGTGGTGCAGGGCCTGTTCCAGAAATACCTGCCCGGTGCGTTCGACTGGTATCTGCTGGCCGCCGTGCCGGTGGCGTTCATGGCATCGGCGCTGATGGGCGCGGCGCTGGAGCGCAGTGTGATCCGTTTCCTTTATGGCCGACCGCTGGAAACGCTGCTGGCCACCTGGGGCATCAGCCTGATGCTGCAGCAACTGGTGCGTTCCATCTTTGGTGCGCAAAACGTCGGCGTGGAAAACCCGGTCTGGATGAGCGGCGGCGTGCAGCTGCTGGGCAACCTGTCCTTGCCCTACAACCGGCTGGTCATCATTGCTTTTGCGGTAGCCGTGCTGCTCGGCGTGGCCTGGCTGATCAGCAAGACGCGGCTTGGCCTGTTCGTGCGCGGCGTGACGCAAAACCGGCCGATCGCGTCCTGCATGGGTGTGAACACGGCGCGCATCGACACCTATGCCTTTGCGCTGGGTTCCGGCATTGCCGGGCTGGCCGGTTGCGCGCTGAGCCAGGTCGGCAATGTGGGGCCGGACCTGGGGCAGGGCTATATCGTCGATGCCTTCATGGTTGTGGTGCTGGGCGGCGTCGGCCAGCTGGCCGGAACGGTGTATGCGGCCATGGGGCTGGGCATTTTGAACAAATTCCTCGAAGGCTGGACCGGCGCCGTGCTGGCCAAGATTGCCGTGCTGGTGATCATCATTGTCTTTATCCAGAAGCGGCCCCAGGGCATCTTCGCCATGAAAGGCCGTTCGGCGGAGGCATAAGAACATGAGCACACCTTTTTCCACTATCACCGAATCCCTGCAGGCCGAAGCCGGTGTAGCGGCTTCGGGCGCTGTGACGGTTGCCCGCCCCTCACCCCCGCCCTCTCCCCAGAGGGGCGAGGGAGCAATGCGGGGGCGGGTTGCGTTGCCCGGCAAGGGGCCGCTACTCACCCGCAGCGGCTGGAGCGCTTTTGTCATTGCGCTGATCGTCGTCTGCGCCGTGGCGCCGGTGCTCAACCTGTGGGTGCCTGAAGGCCATGCGCTGCACCTGAGCACCTACGCGGTGGCGCTGCTCGGCAAGATCATGTGCTACGCCATCGCGGCGCTGGCCATGGACCTGATCTGGGGCTACACCGGCATCTTGTCGCTCGGCCACGGGGTGTTTTTTGCGCTCGGCGGCTATACCATGGGAATGTATTTGATGCGCCAGATCGGCGCCGACGGCAACTACAAAACCAATCTGCCCGACTTCATGGTGTTCCTCGACTGGAAGGAACTGCCCTGGCACTGGACCTTCAGCGACAGCTTTGTCGCCACCTTGATCCTGATCGTCGCGGTGCCGGGCATGGTGGCCTTTGTGTTCGGCTACTTCGCCTTTCGTTCGCGCATCAAGGGCGTGTACTTTTCCATCATCACGCAGGCCATGACCTTTGCCGCGATGCTGCTGTTTTTCCGCAATGAAACCGGCTTTGGCGGCAACAACGGCTTCACCGATTTCAAGCGCATCCTGGACCTCCCGATTGCTACGCCGTCGATGCGCATGACGCTTTTCGTCATGACCGGGTTGACGCTGCTGGGTTTCTTTTTGTTCGCTAAATGGCTGGTCGGCAGCAAGTTTGGCCGCGTGCTGCAGGCGATCCGCGATGCCGAAACGCGCGTCATGTTCTCGGGCTATAGCCCGCTGGGCTACAAGCTGACGATCTGGGTGATCTCGGCCGTCATGTGCGGCGTGGCCGGCGCGCTGTACGTGCCGCAGGTCGGCATCATCAACCCGGGCGAAATGAGCCCGGCCAACTCGATTGAAATTGCCATTTGGGCAGCGGTCGGCGGCCGCGCCAGCCTGATCGGGCCGATTGTCGGCGCCTTCATCGTCAATGGCGCCAAGAGCTGGCTGACCGTGGCCTACCCCGAGTTCTGGCTGTACTTTTTGGGGGCCTTGTTCATCGGGGTGACGCTGTTTTTGCCCAACGGTGTCGTCGGGCTGGTGAAGAACCTGCGCAAGGGAGGCGAACAATGACCCCCGATCTGCTGGAAGAGGGCGCCCGCCGGGTTCAGGCACATGGTCCGCTGCTGGGCGGCGCGAACAATACCGAGTCTGGTGGGCGCAGCGCCAGCACCGGCCGCATCGCCACGCCGGGCGAGGTCGATGTGACGCATGGCCGCATCCTGTACCTGGAGGATGTCAGTGTCAGCTTCGACGGCTTCAAGGCTATCAACAAGCTGAGCCTGGACATCGCGCCGGGCGAGCTGCGCTGCATCATCGGGCCGAACGGCGCGGGCAAGACGACCCTGATGGACATCATCACCGGCAAGACCCGGCCCGATGAAGGCACGGTGTTCTTTGGCAGCACGATTGACCTGCTGCGCCACAAGGAAGCCGAGATTGCGCAGCTGGGCATTGGCCGCAAGTTCCAGAAACCAACGGTGTTCGAGCAGCTCACGGTGTTTGAAAATTTGGAACTGGCGCTCAAGACGCCCAAGGGTGTGAAGGCGTCGATGTTCTTCCGGCTCGATTCGGCGCAGTCTGACCGGCTGGCCGAGATGTTGGTGACCATTCACCTGGCGGGCAGTGTGAACCGGCTGGCGGGGAATTTGAGCCATGGGCAAAAGCAGTGGCTTGAAATTGGCATGCTCTTGATGCAGGACCCGAAGTTGCTGTTGCTCGACGAGCCTGTTGCCGGGATGACGGACGAGGAGACTGCCCGCACGGCGGAGTTGTTTTTGACGCTCAAGGGCAAGCATTCGCTGATGGTGGTCGAGCACGATATGGGCTTTATCCGCACGATTTCGGAGACCGTGACTGTGCTGTGCGATGGCTCTGTGTTGGCGCAGGGGACGCTGGACCAGGTGCAGGCGGATGAGCGGGTGATTGAGGTTTATCTTGGGCGGTGATCTGGGTTTTTTCCCTGATCTTCGTGCCGCGGTTTTGCTTGGGCCTGCTGGCCGGGGGTTGCCCGGCGGCAACCTACTTTTCTTTGCTTCGCCAAAGAAAAGTAGGCAAAAGAAAGGCGACCCGGCTGTCCGGGTCCCTTCGCTTCGCTTCGGGCAACCTGTGATGACCCGGAAAAACGGGGGTCGGCGCAAACTCGCTGCGCTCAAACAGCGCGCCGCCCTGATCCCGTTTTCCGGGTCATCACAGGCCCGGCCAGAACGGGACAGGCGGGCATGAAAATCCAAACAGCCAAACAGCCAAACAGCCAAACAGCCAAACAGCCAAACAGTCACAGCCTCCATATGCGAGCTATGAACGCTACTAATTCAATAGCTACTTGCGCAATATCAGTATGCGCTAGAGGCACTTTTAATGTAAAAACGCCGGTATCCGAACCCGAATCCGCTCCTGCCAGTCCCGTTCTGACTGGGCCTGTGATGGGGAGTCAAAGCGGGATCAGGGCCGCGCGCTGTTTGAGCCGCAGGCGAGTTTGCGCGGACCCCCGCTTTGACTCCCCATCACAGGTTGCCCGAAGCGAAGCGAAGGGACCCAGGCAGCCGGGTCGCCTTTTCTTTGCTTACTTTCTTTTGGCGAAGCAAAAGAAAGTGAGTAGCCGCCGGGCAACCCCCGGCCAGCAGGCCTAAGCAAAGCCACACCCACTTCAAAATCGCCACAAGGACGCAGTCATGCTGACAGTCAAAAACATCAACCAATACTACGGCGGCGGCTCCCACATCCTGCGCGACGTGAGCCTCGAAGCGCATCCAGGAAAAGTCACCGTCCTGCTGGGCCGCAACGGCGTCGGCAAGACCACGCTGCTCAAGTCCTTGATGGGCCTGGTTCCCATCAAGACCGGCACCATCGAATTCAACGGCCAGCAAATCCAGAAATACACCCCTTACGAACGGGCAAGGGCCGGCATCGGATTCGTCCCCCAGGGCCGTGAAATCTTCGCCCGCCTGACCGTCGAGGAAAACCTGCGCATGGGCCTGGCCTACAAAAGCGCCGGCACGCCGATTCCGACTGAACTGTTTGAACTGTTTCCAGTCCTCAAGCAGATGCTGAACCGCCGGGGCGGCGACCTGTCGGGCGGGCAGCAGCAGCAACTCGCCATTGCCCGCGCACTGGCCGCCAAGCCCAGGCTCCTGATCCTGGACGAGCCGACCGAAGGCATCCAGCCCAGCATCATCAAGGACATCGGCCGCGTGATCCGCATGCTGGCTGACCGGGGGGACATGGCGATTTTGCTGGTCGAGCAGTACTACGACTTTGCCGAGGAACTGGCCGATGACTACCGCGTCATGCAGCGAGGCGAGTTCATTGCCCGGGGGCTGGGCAAGGACATGCAGGCCGATGGCGTGCGCCAGCTGGTGGCAATCTGATGGCATTTTCGGAGCAATCCGATATGTCGCTGCTTTGCCTTGCCGTGCGGCAACCTGTTCTGCGGCTTCGCGCCCAATCTTGAATTGATCGACAAGCGCAATGAGGTGGTTCCGGGCGACACGGCAAGTGCCGGTTCCTGGCAGGTGGACTGGCTGACCGGATAGCCATGACTTGCACGGCTTTCCTGCCAGGCACCAGGCAAAAGCGTCGGGCGGCTGGGGGATACTATCGGGTTATCCCCACAGGGCGCTTCCACGACGCGCTCGACTCGATGAAAGTCTTTCCCTTCTACCTGTCCGCTGGTGAAAGCCGTTCCGACGGCAATGTGCGCACCCTGCGGCTGGCCACGGCACTGGTGCTCGTCGTCGGGTTGGGCGCTACGGCGGCGGCCTTGCGCTGGCAGCAGCAGGACTTTCAGGCCCGGGCCAGGAACCGCTTCGAGCAGCAGGTCGAACGCATCGAAACCGACGTCAAACACCACCTCAACCTGCCCTTCACCGGCCTGAAAGGGGCTGCGGGCGTTTATGCGGCCAGCGTGTCGGTGGAGCGGGCCGAGTTCCGCGCCTTTGTCGAGTCGAGCAATGTCGGGATCGAATACCCCGGGATCCGCGGCTTTGGCTTTATCGAGCGGGTCAAGAGCGGCGCTGTGAACGCTTTTGTGCAGGCACAGCGGCGCGATGACAGCCCCGGTTTCACGGTAAAAAACCGGGGCACGGCGTCAGACCTGTACATCATCAAGTTTTTGGAGCCTGCCGCGCCCAACCAGGCCGCGCTGGGACTTAATCTGGCCGATGACCCGGTCCGGATGCAGGCAATCGAGCGCGCCATCACGACCGGCGAGGCAACGCTCAGCGGGCGCATCCAGCTGGTCCAGGATGACCGCCAGCGGCCTGCAGTTGCATTTCTCCTGCCGATCTACCGCCAGGGACTGCAGCCCGCCACGGTGGAGCAGCGACAAGCCCAATTGCTGGGCATTTTGCTGGCGCCCGTGGTGGTGGAGGAAATCATGGCCGAGGTCACTGCCAGGACCAGCGGCCAGACCCGCCTGGCGGTGTATGACAGCCTGACCGATTCAGGCGCGACGCCGGACAAGCTGTTGTTTGAACTCGGCGGCATTCCCGGCCTGGCCCATGACGCCAGGCCGATGTTCGAGACCTCGCGCGTCGTGCTCGTCGGCGGCCGGCCGCTGACGCTGCGCATGGGCACCACGGCAGCTTTTGAAGCCCAGCAGGGCACGCTGGCGCCCTGGCTGCTGGGCTTGTCAGGCAGCACACTGAGCGGCCTGCTGGCCCTGATCATCTGGCTGCTGGGCAGTGGCCGGGCACGCGACATGGCGCTGGCGCAGCGGATGACCGCTGACCTGGCGCACGAACGCCAGCGCCTGCACAACATCGTGGAAGGGACCAATGTGGGGACATGGGTCTGGCATGTGCAGACCGGAATGCTCCAGCTCGATGAGCGATGGGCGGCGATGATGGGTTATGACCTGGCGCAACTGGGCTCCCAGCAGATCAGCGACTGGCGAAACCGCGTCCCGCCTGACGAGGTGCAAGCGGTGACGGCTGCACTGAAACGGCATTTCCGGGGGGAAAGCCAGTATTTTGAATGCGAACACCGGATACGCCATCGCGACGGCCGCTGGATATGGGTGCTGGACCGGGGAAAGGTGTCGACCTGGACACCGGCGGGCAAACCGGACCTGATGTCCGGAACGCACATGGATATTTCCGACCGGCAGGCGACGCAAATGGCGCTTCGCACCAGCGAAGAAAACTTTCGCCAGTTGTTTGAAAGCAGCCTTCACGGCATTTTGCAGGCCATGCCGAACGGCTCGATCCAGTATGCCAATCCGGCGGCATGCCAGCTGTTCGGGCTGACCCAGGACGAGATCCGGCAGCGCGGGCGAGCGGGACTGGTGGACCGCCATGACTCTCGCTTCCACATCCTGGTCGCGCAGGCGATGCTGTCCGGCCAGGCCAGGGGCGAAGTCACCATGAACCGGGGCGACGGCTCACAGTTCGAATGCGAAATGTCACTGACCAACTACCTGACGCCAGGCGGCGAGGCGTGCAACAACCTGTTTTTGCGCGATGTGACCAAGCGCAAGCGGGCCGAGGCCGAGATCAACGCGCTGAACACGCAGCTCGAGGACAAGGTCAGGCAGCGCACCGCCGAGCTGGAGGCTGCCAACCAGGAACTGGAGGCTTTCTCTTATTCCGTGGCGCATGATTTGCGGGCGCCGTTGCGCTCAATCGACGGCTTCAGCCACCTGCTTGAAAAGACCATGGCCAATGAGACGGCGGAACGATCGCGGCATTACATGCATCGCATCCGCGCCGGGGTCAGGCAGATGGGCGAACTCACCGACGGCCTGCTGTCGCTGGCCCATGTGTCGCGGACCAGTTTGAAGAACGAAACCGTCAACCTTGGCGCCATGGCCGCAGCGGTGCTCCAAACCTGTGGCGAGCAGGACGTTGGACGGGTGGTGAAGGTCGATGTGCAAACCGGCCTGGTCACGGTCGGGGACCGCACCCTGCTTCGGCAGGTAATGGAAAACCTGATTGGAAATGCCTGGAAGTTCACGGCCCATGCGGCTGTCCCGGAAATCTGGATCGGTCAACTGCCCGAAGACAGCCTGGGCATGAATACGTTCTACGTTCGTGACAACGGGGCCGGTTTTGACATGGCGTATGTCGAAAAGCTTTTTGGGACGTTTCAGCGCCTGCATTCGCCGGGAGAATTTCCAGGCACCGGCATCGGGCTGGCCACCACGCAGCGGATTGTGATTCGCCACGGTGGCAGGATCTGGGCGCAGGGTGCCGTGGGCGAGGGGGCGACTTTTTTCTTCAGCCTTCCTGCCAGGGTGGCCGAAGGCCTTGTCTAGCTTACTGCGCAGCGGCAGGCACTAGGGTCTCGCTCTGTCGCAGCACGCCGCCGCCGGCCACGCTGCCATCCAGCCGGGCCTGCGCTTCGACACGGGCTCGGCAGGCCGCCAGGTCGTCGCTTTCCTTGAAAACTTCGCAGCGCCGCATGGCGTTGGCGGTGTAGTCGCCACCATTGCGCAGCGTGCCGGCGCGTTTTTCCGCGTTTGCATTGTGCACTTCCTTGAGGCAGGCGGCCCTGTCCTGCTGGGTCTTGCCGCTGTTGCAGGCGGCCCGTTCGCTTTTGGCATTGCCCGAGGAATCCAGGCCGGTGGAGTCCAGCGGGGCGACCTGGGCGGTGGCCGCTGTCAAACCCAGCAAGGCGGTGATTCCAAGGTAGGTCATGCCCTTTCCCAGACGGTTGATACGCGAAGGCTCGCTGGAACGGGATTCAAGGGAGGTAAACATGACCGGTACTCCAGATAAAAATATATGCGGTAAGTATGAAAGCACAAGTCTTTGTAGACTGACAGGAAATACGGCGGGCCGGGCGCGTGCAATACCGGGTTCAGTTGTAGGAGCTGTCTTTCAGCAAGACGCACGTGCGTCGCCTTGAGATTTCCACCTTCAAAGGTGTGTCTACATCGACCAGATGCGCGGCGTGGACGCCGGCTGCTGCCAGAAATGGCCGCGCCAGGCCTGCCAGACCTGCCGGAGTAATGCCATGGCCGGCTCGACCATCGGCGCCAGCACCCTGACGACGACGACCTGCGCGTCGGGGCTGGTGGCGCCTGCCGTGGCGCGCAAGGCATGCGCCTCAATGGCTTCCCGCGCTACCTCCAGCGCGGCCTGCCGGCGGTTTCGCTCCAGCTTGCTGCCCGTCACGAAGAAGATCGACGCCATGCAGCGGTGGCCCGCCAGGCCCAGCGGACTGTTCAACAGCAGCGTGTCGCTGGCATTGATGCGCGCGCGTTCCAGCCACACGCCAGGCACTTCGATGTGCTGGCAAAAGTGGCCGTGTGCAAATGGCGCATTGGCTGCCGGCAGGCCGAAGGCTGTCACGTCCCAGCCGATCAGTTCGGCGCCGGGCGCGAGTTCCATCGTCAGGCGGTTTTCCGCCAGGCAGCCGCTGTAGCAGATCGCTTCGAGCGGCAGCCATTCCATGCGCGCGCCGGCCTGCAGCGACAAGCGGCTGCGTTGCAGCGCGGCTTCGCCGCTGGAGCGGTAAAAGCGCGTGGCGCCGGGCGAGGTGACCAGGCCATGCGCGCCCGGGCCGGCGCTGAAGGCCAGGTCCAGCGTGTCGCCGCCCACCAGCCCGCCGGGCGGATGGACGATGACGTTGTGGCAGATGCCGTCGCCCTCGGGGTACAGGCTTTGCAGGATGCGCAGCGGGCCGCTGTGGCGAAAATGGGCGACGGTTTTTTCAGCCTGTCGGGTGTAGTCGAGTGCCAGCGTTGCGTTCCATGTCATCGCAGCAGTTTAACGCGGCAGCCGACCGAAAAGCACTCGGCTTGCTATTAAATCAGTAGCTGATAATATCCATGGAGCGGGCGCAAGAGGCCTGTTTTGCTTGAAATTCCAGTCGGCGGCATGCCGTGGCGCTGGCCGTGGTTTCAGCGCCGGCCTGCCATGCAGCCGCCGGCCCGGGCCTCAGGGAAGCGCCAGCAGCTTGTCCTTCGCCTCGCTGATGCGCAGCGCCAGGTGGTCGAGGGCTTCTTGCACCTGATCGACCAGGACCAGGCACAGGTCGCCCGGCTGCAGGCGTGACAGCGCCTCGTCGATGGCGGCGAACTCGCCGCGCACCTCATCGATCCGCGCCGTGCGGCTGGCGCCCTGCAGGCCACTGCGCAGCAGCGCCATCACCTCGCCGTCGGCCCGGCCGCGCTGGGCGGCGTCCTGGTACAGGATCACCTCGTCGAATGCCGCGCCCAGAATGACCGTCTGGTCGGTGATGTCGCTGTCGCGCCGGTCGCCCGCGCCGCTGATGACCACGCTGCGGCGCTGGGCCGGTATGGCATTGACGGCCGCCACCAGCGCATGCATGGCGTCGGGGTTGTGGCCATAGTCGGCAATCACCGTGGCGCCGGCGTAATCCATCACGTTGAAGCGGCCGGGCGCATTGTGGCTGTCGGTGACGAAGCTGGCCAGGCCGCTTTTGATCGTGTCCCAGCTCAGGTTGACGGCCCAGGCCGCCGCCACGGCCGCCATGACGTTCTCGACTTGAAAGCCGATGGTGCCGCCGCGCGTCACCGGAATGCCTTGCAACGGGATGCGCTCGACGCGCGAGCCTTCGGCGGCCACCAGCATCGGGCCGTCAACAAACACCGTGCGCTTGCCCTGCGCGCGGTGCGTCGCCATGAGCGGGTTGTGTCGGTCGGCGGCAAAAAAGATCACCTTGCCGGGGCAGGCCCGGGCCATCCCGGTGACGATGGCGTCGGCCGCGTTGAGCACCGCGTAACCGGTGGGCGCGACGTTCTGCACGATCACGCGCTTGAGCACCGCCAGGTCTTCCACCGTGGTGATGTAGTTCAGCCCGAGGTGGTCGCCGCTGCCGATGTTGGTGACCACGGCAACTTCGCAGCGGTCAAACCCCAGGCCCTCGCGCAGCACGCCGCCGCGCGCGACTTCGAACACGGCAGCATCGACGTCAGGATGCATCAAGACGTTGCGCGCGCTTTTCGGGCCGCTGCAGTCGCCGCGGTCGGTCTGCCGGCCGTTGATATAGACGCCGTCGGTGTTCGTCATCCCGGTGCGCAGGCCATGTGCGGCCAGCAGGTGGGCGATCAGGCGCGTGGTGGTGGTCTTGCCGTTGGTGCCGGTCACGGCAATCACTGGAATGCGGCCGTTGTCGCCGGCAGGAAACAACTCGTCCACCATGGCCACGCCCACCGCCCGGCCCTTGCCGTACGAAGGCGACAGGTGCATGCGCAGGCCGGGCGCGGCATTGACCTCGACCACGCCGCCGTTTTGCGCTTCCAGCGGCCGCAGCATGCTCTCGCACACCACGTCGACGCCGCAGATGTCCAGGCCAATCATCTGCGCGGCTGTCACGGCGCAGGCGGCAACCTCCGGATGTACCTCGTCGGTCACATCGGTGGCGGTGCCGCCGGTGCTCAGGTTGGCATTGTTGCGCAGGATCACGCGCTGACCCTTGGCCGGAACCGATTCGGGGCTCAAGCCCTGCACATCGAGCCGGGCCACGGCAATCTCGTCAAAGCGGATTTTGGTCAGCGAGGTGGCATGGCCTTCGCCGCGCCGCGGGTCCTGGTTGACGATGTCGACCAGCGCGCGCACGGTGTGCCGGCCGTCGCCCACCACCTGCGGCGGCTCGCGCCGTGACGCGGCGACCAGTTTGTTGCCGACCACCAGCAGGCGAAAGTCGCAACCTGGCAGAAACCGCTCGACCATGACCTCGCCATGCTCGGCAGCGGCGCGGTAGGCCATGTCCAGGTGCTCGCGCGTCGTGACGTTGACCGTCACGCCCTTGCCCTGGTTGCCGTCCTGCGGCTTGAGCACCACGGGCAGGCCGATTTCCTGGGCCGCCGCCCAGGCGTCGTCCGGGCTGGCGGCCGGCCGGCCCAGCGGCACGGGAACGCCAGCGGCGCGCAGCAGCTTTTTGGTCAGGTCCTTGTCCTGCGCAATCGATTCGGCCACCGCGCTGGTGCTGTCGAGTTCGGCGGCCTGGATGCGGCGCTGGCGCGAGCCCCAGCCAAACTGCACCATGCTGCCTTTGGTCAGGCGCCGGTAGGGAATGCCGCGCGCCACGGCGGCATCGACAATCGCGCCGGTGCTCGGCCCCATGCGCTCGTCTTCATCCAGGTCGCGCAAGCGGCCAATGGCGGCCTGCCGGTCAAAAGAGCCGTCCTGCATGGCGGCATGCACCAGTGCCTGTGCCAGTTCAAACGCCAGCCGGCCTACGGCTTCTTCGCTGTACTCGACCACGACCTGGTAAGTGCCGGTTTCCAGCGTGGCAGAAGTTCGGCTGAAGGTGACAGGACAGCCGGCATCGGCTTGCAGCTCAAGCGCCACCGCTTCCAGCACATGCGCCAGTGACACCGGACCGGCATGGCCGGTGTCGCGCAGAATGCCGATGTCCGGAAACAGCGCACGCAGGCGTGATTCAAATCCCGTCAGGTTGTCGATGGAACTTTCGTCGGGGCTGCAGGCAACGATGGCTTCAAGGGCTGTGCGGCGGCTCCAGAGGTTGGGGCCGCGCAGGGCCCGGATACGGGAAACTTCCATCAGGCTGCCCTCCCGGCAGGTAGTGGGTTGGATTCAAATGCTTCAATGCCCGCGCCAATCAGGTTGAGCGGAATATCGAGCGCCCAGGCCGTGGCGACGGCGGCAAGCAGCGAAGGCTCGGAAATGCCGCTTTTTGCATGGCGCTTGCACCAGGCGCTGAGTTTGCCCAGCCCGGGCAGGAAAGTCTCGGCCCCGCCGGTGGCCAGCACCACCTGGTTCTGCCGCACGCACACCGCGCGGCCATTGCCGGCGCGGTGCGCGGCAATGGCCTCGACACCCGGGTCGCTGCTGTAGAAAATCACTTCGCCGTCGCAGAGCCGCTGCATCTCCACCACGCCGGCATCGGTGGCATTGAGCACCGCTGCGCCGCCCGGCAGCACTACATCGACCTGTGAGCGAATGACCTTGAACATCTGGGCTTCGTCAAAAATGTCGAATTCTGCCAGCCCGTCGGCGCCGCCCAGGTCGGTGACCACGCCGACCTGGCAGCGGTCGTAGGTCAGCCCGGTACGCAAGATGGTGTCGGCGCCGTTTTCAAAGACCGCCGCCTGCACTGCCCGGTTGATCAGCAGGCGCTGGCCGGCTTCCCAATGGGTGCTGTCAGCGCTTTCCACGCGGCGCTGGTCCAGGAACAGGCCATCCCGGCAGGCCAGGCCGGTGTAGCGGCCCGACAGGTGCAGCAGCCACGCCACCAGCCGCGCAATGTGCTGTGTGCCGCCCAGTCCGGCAATGCCAACAATGGGAATGCGGCCGTCGCTACCGTGGCTGCGGTGGTCCGGTGTTTCGGCATGGCGCGCAAACAGGTGGTCGCAGATGGCGCGGCCCACCGGACGGGGCGCGCCCTGCGCGGGCTTGAGGTGCATCAGCAGGCCGGGACCGGCGTTGACCTCGACGATCGCGCCGCCCTGGCTGTGCAGCGGGCGCGAGATGTCCTGGGCCACCACGTCAATGCCGGCGATGTCCAGTCCCACCACCCGGGCAGCCAGCGAGACGATGTAATCGACCTCGGGATGCACCTCGTCAGTGCAGTCGATGGACACATTGCCGTTGCGCTGGATCAGCACCTCGCGGCCGGCTGCGGGAACGGCTTTGGGCGTCAAGCCCTGGCGCTGCAGTTCGAGCACGATGGCGCCGTCGGTGTCGGTGTCGATGCGGCTGAGCGGAAAATCCTCCCCCAGGCCGCGCCGGGGGTCGGTGTTGAGCTGTTCGTCGATCAGTTGCCTGACCGTCTGTTCTCCGTCGCCGGTGATCAACGCGATTTCTCCGCGCGCGGCGGCCACCACGCGCCCGCCCACGACCAGCAGCCGGTGTTCATGGCCACGCACATGGCGCTCGACCATCACCTCGCTGCCTTCGGGCTCGGCCACCGCGAAAGCCGCCAGCACTTCTTCGCGCGTGTTCAGCTCCAGCGACACGCCCCGGCCGTGGTTGGCGTCCGACGGCTTGACAACGACCGGCAGGCCGATGTCCTGCGCTGCGTCCCAGGCTTCTTCGGCGCTGTTCACGATCGTGCCTTCGGGCACTGGCACGCCGCAGCTGGCCAGCAGGCTTTTGGTCAGGTCCTTGTCGTGGGCAATGCTTTCGCCAATCGCGCTGGTCAGGTCGGTCTCGGCCGTCCAGATGCGCCGCTGGCTGGCGCCGTAGCCGAGCTGCACCAGGTTTCCGTCGTTCAGGCGGATGTGCGGAATGCCCCGCTCTGTCGCGGCGGCGACAATGGCCGCCGTGCTGGGGCCGAGGTAGCAGTCGTCGATCTGGTCGCGGATGGCCTGCACGGCGGCCTGTACGTCGGCGGCCCCATAGGGCAGGTGGTTGATGGCGGCCATCAGCAGCCGGTGGCCCTCGGCCAGCGCCGTGCGCGCCACCTGCTCGTCGCGCGCCCGGAACACCATGCGGTACACGCCGCGCTGCGAGGTGCTGCGCGTCTGGCCAAAGCCCGTGGGCATGTCGGCCAGGTTGAGCAGTTCGATCACCACATGCTCCAGCACATGGCCGGTCCAGGTGCCTTCGTTCAGACGCTGCAGGAAGCCGCCGCGTTCGCCGACGCCGCAGTGGTGCTCCAGAAGCGCTGGCAGCAGGCCGAGCAGCCGGTCGTTGAAGCCGGGCAGCAGGTTGCTCGGAAAGTCTTCCAGCGCGCCCAGATCCAGCCAGACTTCCAGCACCGACCGGTAGGTCCAGAGGTTGGGTCCGCGCAGGTAGTGGATGCGCAACAGTTTGATATCGTCCAGTTTGCTCATGGTTGGCAAATTTATTAAGGGCAACCGGCCGGGCCGGTGCAATGTTTTGATTCCGGTCCGGCGACATGCCGGCCAGGGTTGGGGAAGAGAATCGTGGTCAATGGGGCTGACCTCATTGTGACGCTTCACGAATTCGGGATTGCACGGGCCGGGCCTGCCATCGACCCATGGAGGTTAACCTCGCGGGCAAACAGGACGCTTGGGCGAAAATCCAGGCTTTCAATGACTTGTGCACCGCACCCGTTCGCTTGGGGGGTGTCAGACCTGCCATCGGCCACACGGTCATGACCAGAAAATGAATTCGAGACAACATGCAACATCAGCACCCCGTGGAAGATTCCAGTTCCGACGACCCGACACTCGCAGGGCTCGCTTCACAACTGGCAACCCAAGAGAACGTTTTGTGCACCCTGCTGGTTGACCTGGACTCGGCGCTGCATTTTGCTGCCGGCGCGCTGGTCCTGACGGACCGCCGCCTGCTCTCACGCAGCGCTGCCGGTAACTGGTCCAGCCTGTTTATGCAGAATCATGACGACGAACCCATCCAGAAGCTCGATTTGCGGCATTTTGACCATGCCGGTGTTGGAACACTGGAACTGCATGACGTTCAGGGCGAGCCTTCACGGCGCCTGGCCCTGTGGCGCTTCACCCTGGGTGCGAATCCGCAGGCGCTGCGCATGGTGCGGTTGTTTTCGCAGCAGCAGGCCCAGCGCCAGGCCAGCGCCGCCCGGCTCAAGGCAATTGAGCTGGACCGTGCGGGCCAGGCGCTTCCCCTGTGCCCCGAGTGCGATGCGCCGCTGCCGCCGGACAGCGACGAGTGCCCGGCCTGCGCCCGCGAGGTGCATGTGCCGCCCTCGACCTGGGTGTTGCTGCGGCTGTGGCGCTTCGCCCGGCCCTACCGCTGGCAACTGCTGTCCGGGTTTTTGCTGACGCTGGCCTCGACCGCCGCCACCCTGGTGCCGCCGTACCTGACGATTCCGCTGATGGACGATATCCTGATTCCGTTCCAGAACGGCCAGCAGATCGAGCCCGGCAAGGTCGGCTGGATTCTGGGGGCGCTGCTGGGCGCGGCGCTGCTGGGCTGGGCGCTGAACTGGGCGCGCACCTATCTGCTGGCGCTGGTGTCCGAGCGCATCGGTGCCGACCTGCGCACCGCCACCTTCGACCACCTGCTGGAGCTGTCGCTGGACTATTTCGGCGCCAAGCGCACGGGTGACCTGATGTCGCGCATTGGCTCGGAGACCGACCGCATCTGCGTGTTTTTGTCGCTGCACGCGCTGGACTTCGCCACCGACGTGCTGATGATCGGCATGACCGCCGCGATCCTGTTTTCCATCAACCCGTGGCTGGCGCTGGCCACCTTGCTGCCCTTGCCCTTCATCGGCTGGATGATCCATGTGGTGCGCGACAAGCTGCGCACCGGCTTTGAAAAGATCGATCGCGTCTGGTCGGACGTGACCAATGTGCTGGCCGACACCATTCCCGGCATCCGCGTGGTCAAGGCCTTTGCGCAGGAAAAACGCGAGGCCGAGCGCTTTCGCGTTGTCAACCAGCACAACCTGGCGGTCAACGACCGGCTGAACAAGGTCTGGTCGCTGTTCACGCCCACGGTGTCGCTGCTGACCGAAATGGGCCTGCTGGTGGTCTGGGCCTTTGGCATCTGGCTGATGTCGAGGCAAGAGATCACCGTCGGCGTGCTGACCGCCTTCATTGCCTACATCGGCCGTTTCTATGGCCGGCTTGATTCGATGAGCCGCATCGTCTCGGTGACGCAAAAGGCGGCGGCCGGCGCTAAGCGGATTTTCGACATCCTCGACCATGTGTCCAATGTGCCCGAGCCGGCGCAGCCGGTGAAGATCGACCGGCTGGCCGGCCGCATCGAGATGAAGGGCCTGGGCTTTCGCTACGGCAACCGGTCGGTGATTCGCGGCCTCGACCTGGAAATAAAACCTGGCGAGATGATCGGCCTGGTCGGCCACAGCGGCTCGGGCAAAAGCACGCTGGTCAATTTGCTGTGCCGCTTCTACGACGTGACCGACGGCAGCATCCAGGTCGATGGCACCGACATCCGGCGCTTTGCCGTGGCCGACTACCGGCGCCACATCGGGCTGGTGCTGCAGGAGCCGTTCCTGTTTTTTGGCACGATTGCCGAGAACATCGCCTACGGCAAGCCCGGCGCCACGCGCGCCGAGATCGTCGCAGCCGCGCGCGCCGCGCATGCGCATGAGTTCATCCTGCGGCTGCCGCAGGCCTACGACTCGCTGGTCGGCGAGCGCGGCCAGGGCCTGTCGGGTGGCGAGCGCCAGCGCATCTCGATTGCGCGCGCGCTGCTGATCGACCCGCGCATCCTGATCCTGGACGAAGCCACCTCGTCGGTTGATACCGAGACCGAAAAGGAAATCCAGAAGGCGCTGGACAACCTGGTGCAGGGCCGCACGACGATTGCGATTGCGCACCGCCTGTCCACGCTGCGCAAGGCCGACCGCCTGGTGGTGATGGACCGGGGGCAGGTGGTCGAAGTCGGCCCGCATGACGAACTGATGGCCAAACAGGGCCACTACTGGCGGCTGTACGAAGCGCAGTCGCGCCAGGTGGATGACAAGGGCGATGACAGCAGTGCCGCCGAAAGCCGCCGTGGCAGCAGTGTGGCCATTGCAATTTCGCAGCTGGAGCATACCGCCCAGCGGGCAGGCACCACCCCTTCCTGAGCCAAGGACCGATCATGACCAATTTCACGTTCACCCCGCAATTCCAGCTATACCGCGAAGCTTCAGGGCGGCTGCATTTTGTCGATGCCCACGGCCAGACGCACACGGGCGTCGTGCCGGTGCGTGCCTTTCCGCTGGCCGCGCCCGAGGAAGGCATTTCACTGGTCAGCACCCAAGGCCATGAATTGGTCTGGATCGAGCAGCTGTCAGAATTGCCGACCGCCGTGCGGCTGCTGCTGCATGAAGAACTCACGCTGCGCGACTTCGTTCCCGAGGTCAGGCGGCTGGTGAGCGTGTCGTCGTTCGGCACGCCCAGTACCTGGACGGTGGAAACCGACCGGGGCCACACGTCCTTTGTGCTCAAGGGCGAAGAAGACATTCGCCGGCTGCAAGGCGGCGAACTGCTGATCTCCGCCAGCGAAGGCGTTCAGTACCGCATTGCCGACATGGCGGCGCTGGACAAGGCGTCGCGCCGGTTACTGGAGCGGTTTTTATGATGAAACAGGGCTTTTGCGCAGGTTGAGCTTGCACTGGCTGCTATCAAAAACAAGTTGATGCGCCGCGTCCATTGCTTTTTCTGTCTGGCGCCGCCTGGTGAACTCCCTCGACCTCAACCTGCTTGGCATGACCTGCGCCACGCCAGGCGGCAGCTTTTTCGGGCTGCGCGTGTGCTGGCAGCGCAAGTCGTGCGGGCTCAGTCCCCGCTAAGTCTTCTTTCGTAGTCTCTCCATGGCGCAAATCCCGCGCTTTATCGGAGAGTCATCATGAATCGCTATCGTAAATTTTCACTTTTGGCCGTCGCCCTGGCTGCTGCAGGCAGTGTGGCCTATGCCGCCACCGGGGGCATGGAAAACGACGCCATCGCCATCGCCCACGCCAAGATCGGGCTCGTTCAGGCGGTCACCGTGGCCGAGCAGCACGCCAACGGCAAGGCGGCCCGCGCCGAGTACGAGAACTCTAAGCAAGGCTGGGTCTATGACGTGGAAGTTGTCAGCGGCGCCAAGGTGTTCGATGTCAAGGTCGACGCCGACAAGGGCACGGTCATTTCGTCCGCCGAAGACAAGGCGGATCGGGATGACGATCACGACCCGAAAGACTGACCGTAAGCCAGCGTGGCCGGATCATTCCCCTGGGGGTGATCCGGCCCGCAGACCTCAATCCGGGCGTTCACGTCCCGCTCGACAGGCTCGGGGCTGCCGAAGTGGCGGTGCTGAGTGCCTGGCTGGCATGTCGTGAGCCGCCTATGGCTGGCCTAAGTCTGGCGGCTCAGACTGGCCGCAAACCCCATTCACTTCAACCGGAGATCACCGCATGACAACGCTGTCCGCACCCGCCCCAACACACTGGCTCAACAAGGTTCCGCAAGTCACGCTGTCGTTCTGGATCATCAAGATCATGTGCACCACGGTGGGGGAAACGGGCGCCGATTTCCTGGCGATCAATGCCGGCCTGGGCCAGAATTTGACCCGCGCGATCATGGCCGCGCTGCTGACCGCTGCGCTGCTTGTTCAGTTGCGCAAGCGGCGCTACACGCCGTGGATCTACTGGCTCACGGTGGTGCTGGTGAGCATCGTCGGCACGCAGATCACCGACTTGCTCACCGATGGCCTGGGCGTCAGCCTGTACATCAGCACGTCGGTTTTTGCCGCACTGCTGGCCGCCATTTTCGCAGTCTGGTATGCGGTGGAACATACCTTATCGGTGCACGAGATCTTTACGCGGAAAAGGGAGCTGTTTTACTGGTCGGCCATTTTGTGCACGTTTGCGCTGGGCACGGCGGCCGGTGACCTGGCCACCGAAGCGCTGCACCTTGGCTTCACCTGGGGCCTGGTGGCTTTCGGCGCCCTGATCGCCGCCACCTACACGGCCTGGCGCCTGGGCGGCAACGCGGTACTGACTTTCTGGATTGCCTACATCCTGACGAGGCCGCTCGGCGCCTCGCTGGGTGACTTGCTGACGCAGGCCAAAAGCTATGGCGGCCTGGGGCTGGGTGCTATGTGGACCAGCGCGCTGTTCCTGACCGTGATCCTGGTGCTGGTGACCAGGGAGCAAATGGCCATGGACGGCCACGACCAGGCACCCGCCACCAGGTAAATCGTTTTTTGAGCCATCCACAACCGCATTAGCGACCAAACAAGGAAAAATCATGCGCGATCTTCATTACCTCACCCGTGGCCTTGCCGCCGTGTCGGCCATCGCCTTGCTGGCCCTGGCGGCCGGATGCTCCAAACCCGCCGCGACGAATGCCGCCGATACGGCAGGCGCTGGCCCTGCGGCAACGGTCCAGGCTACTTCGGCGCTGCCACAAGCGAACGCTGTTTCCCCGCTGGGCGACTTGACGCCGTTTCGCAGCATCGCGGCAGAGGTTTCAAGCTTCGTCGACAAGGGCGATCTGCCTGCAGCCAGGACGCGGATCAAGGATCTGGAAATGGCCTGGGACTCGGCCGAGGCCGGCTTGAAGCCGCGCGCGGCGCAGGACTGGCATGCCCTCGACAGGGCCATTGACCAAGCCCTGAGCGCGCTGCGCGCCGATATCCCGACGCAGGCCGACAGCCACAAAGCGTTGACTGAATTGCTCAGGACGTTCGTAGCATTGCAGGGCAAGGCTTGACGCTCCCCACAGCGCTGCAAAATAGAGCATTGAAGTCTGCATAGGCAACGGAGGAAACATGCGGGTATTGCTGGTCGAAGACGATCCCATGATCGGGGAAGCCATCCAGGGGGCCTTGAAAGATGCTTCTTACGCCGCCGACTGGGTCAGGAACGGCCAGACTGCACTCACCACGCTGGGTTGCCAGCACTATGACGTGGTGTTGCTTGATTTAGGCCTGCCCGGCCAGGATGGGCAGGAAGTGCTGAGCCGCATCCGCGCCGGCAGCAATCCCGTGCCCCTGCTCATCATCACCGCCCGCGATGGCCTGGACGACCGCTTGCGCGGCCTTGATGGCGGGGCCGATGACTATGTGCTCAAGCCCTTCGAGATGGCGGAGCTGCTCGCCCGCATGCGCGCCGTGCTGCGCCGCAAAGGCGGCCACCCCACGCCGCTGCTCGGCAATGGGGTGGTGTCGCTGGATCCGGCCATCCGGGAGGCGGTAGTCAGCGGCAGCGCCCCGGTGCAGCTTTCCAACCGGGAGTTCTCGCTGTTGCAGGCCTTGCTGGTGCGGCCGGGCGCCATCCTGTCGCGCAGCGATCTTGAAGACCGTATTTACGGCTGGGGGGAAGAGGTCGAGAGCAACGCCGTCGAGTTTTTGATCCATGCGCTGCGGCGCAAGCTGGGCAGCACGGTCATCAAGAATGTCAGGGGGGCGGGATGGATGGTTTCAAAAAACGCCTGAACGCGTCGATTCAGCGCAAGCTGTCTTTCTCGCTGTTGCTGGCCATTTTGGGGGTGGCGCTGGTGGCGGGCATTTTTTCTTTCGTGTCCGCATTCGATGAAGCGCATGAGCTGCAAGACGACACGCTGCGGCAGATTGCGGCCCTGTTTGACCGGCAGCACCTGCCGCTGGCACATCTGGGTGACGACGGGCGCACCCAGGGCAGCGATGAAGAATCCCGCGTCATCGTCCAGTACCTGGCCGGCGGCGGGAAAGCGGCAGGCCAGGGCGATGCGGGCGCCCCGTTGCCCTTGCCGCTCACGCTGGCCGATGGCTTGCACACGCTGAAGGTTGGCAGTGAGCCGTTTCGCGTGCTGGTCAAGACCACGGCCAGCGGCGAGCGGATTGCCGTGGCGCAAGAAACTGGGGTTCGCGACGAAATTGCCCGGGACAGCGCCTTGCGCACCTTGATGCCCTTTTTGATTCTGGTGCCGGTCCTGCTTTTGATCGTGGCCGATCTCGTGCGCAAGATGTTTCTTCCGATCTCCGCGCTGTCGGCGGAAATCGACCAGCGCTCCGAGCAGGCGCTGTATCCGGTCGAGACGGCTGATCTTCCCGCAGAGGTGCGCCCGTTTGCCGTGGCCATCAACCGCCTGCTGGCCCGCGTGGGGCAATCGATGGAGGCCCAGCGCCGCTTTGTGGCCGATGCAGCGCATGAGCTGCGCTCTCCCCTGACCGCCATGTCGCTTCAAGCGGAGCGGCTGGCCGAGGCCGACATGTCCGGCATGGCGCGCGAGCGGCTGGCTGCACTGCGTCGCGGCATCGGGCGCGGCCGCAAGCTGCTCGACCAGCTCCTGACCCTGGCCAAAGTCCAGGCGGCGCCGGACCTGCCGACGTCAGCGGTTTCGGTGCAGGGCATTTATCGCCGTGTGCTGGAAGACCTCATGCCGCTGGCCGAGGCCAAGCGCATCGACATCGGCGTGGAGGGCGCGCAAGACGCGCTGGTGCTGGTGAGCGAGCTGGACCTGATGGCGGTGGTCAGGAACCTGGTCGATAACGCCATTCGCTACACGCCGGCGGGCGGGCGGGTCGACCTTTCACTGACGCTCGAAGCAGGTGGCGCCTTGCTGCAGATCAAGGATTCGGGGCCGGGCATTCCCGCCGGTGAGCGTGTCCGCGTATTCGATCCTTTCTACCGCACGCTCGGCAGCGATCAGGTCGGATCAGGCCTGGGGCTTTCCATTGTCAAAGCGATTGCAGATCGGACAGGCGCTGAAGTCCGGCTGGCTGACGCTGCCCAAGCAGCGCCATCGGGCTTGTCCGTCAGTGTTTTTATACCCAAGGCTAAATTGCGTGTGGGTTGATTGCCAAATCGCCTGATTAGCCACTTGCCTGAGATGTCTCTTGCCCTGTCATTCCCGCGAAGGCGGGAATCCAGTGGCCGATGCCAAGCGCTGGTTTTTGGCATGCTCCGTGCCAAGCGCCGTTTGCAGGCACAATTTTCAAGAAAAAACTGCGCCTGCGCACTGTAAACGGGCATAGTCAGCTATTAAATCAGGAGCGATTCAGGGCGGCTGGCCGTGCATTTTTATTCAGCGCGCCGCGCCCGCGTTGGCCACCGCCAGCGCCGTCATGTTCAGGATACGCCGCACCGTGGCCGAGGGCGTCATGACATGCACCGTGGCGGCCGCGCCCAGCAGGATGGGGCCGATGGTGATGCCTTCGCCGCCGGTGACTTTCAGCACGTTGAACAAAATGTTGGCGGCGTCCAGGTTGGGGCAGATCAGGATGTTGGCCTCGCCGGTCAGCGTGGTGTCCATCAGCGCATTGCGGCGAATGGTTTCGGACAGGGCGGCATCGCCGTGCATTTCGCCGTCGCATTCCACGTCCGGCGCCATTTTTGCAAACAGCTCGCGGGCGCGCCGCATCTTCAGCGCGGAAGACCGCTTGGACGAGCCGTAATTCGAATGCGACAAAAAGGCCACCTTGGGCGGAAGGCCGAAGCGGCGCACTTCCTCGGCAGCCATCAGCGCAATGCTGGCGAGCTGCGCGGCGCTCGGGTCTTCGTTGACGAAGGTGTCGGCGATGAACAGCGTGTGCTTGGGCAGCATCAGCGCATTGACCGTGGCAAAACCGGGCGCGCCGTCTTTCAGGCCGATGATGTCGCGGATATGGTCCAGGTGCACGTCGAAGCGACCGTGCAGGCCGCACAGCATGGCGTCGGCGTCGCCCAGGTGAACCATCAGCGCGCCAATGCTGGTGGTCGAGCGGCGCACCGCGGCCTTGGCGGCTTCGGGGCTGATACCTTCGCGGCCCAGCAGCCGGTGGTAGGTTTCCCAGTACTGGCGAAAGCGCGAATCGTCCTCGGGGTTGACGCATTCGACATCCTGGTCCAGCCGCATCCGCAGTCCGGCTTTCAGGATGCGCGCCTCGATCACGGCCGGGCGGCCGATCAGGATCGGCGTGGCGATGCCGTCGTCGAGCGCCAACTGGGCGGCGCGCAGCACGCGCTCGTCCTCGCCTTCGGCATAGGCCACGCGCTTGGCGGTGGCGGCGCGGGCGGCGCCGAACACCGGGCGCATCAGCATGCCGGTGGAATAGACAAAGCGGCTCAGGCTCTGGCGGTAGGCGTCCATGTCCTGGATCGGCCGCGTGGCCACGCCCGAGGCCTCGGCCGCCTTGGCCACCGCCGGGGCGATGCGCAAGATCAGGCGCGAGTCGAACGGCGTCGGGATCAGGTAGTCGGGGCCGAAGGACAGCTCCTGGCCGGCATAGGCTCGGGCCACTTCCTCGCTGATGTCGGCCTTGGCCAGGTTGGCGATCTCGCGCACGCAGGCGAGCTTCATTTCCTCGGTGATCTTGCTTGCGCCGCAGTCGAGCGCACCGCGAAAGATGTACGGAAAGCACAGCACGTTGTTGACCTGGTTCGGGTAGTCCGAGCGGCCGGTGGCGATGATGCAATCCGGGCGCACGGCTTTGGCCAGTTCGGGCCGGATTTCAGGCTCCGGGTTGGCCAGCGCCAGGATGATGGGCTTGCTGGCCATGGTCATGACCATGTCCTGCGTCAACACGCCGGGCGCCGAGCAGCCCAGGAATACGTCGGCGCCGTTGACCGCATCGGCCATCGTGCGCTCTGAACCGGTTTGTGCATAACGGGCTTTTGATTCGTCAAAACCGCCGGGCCGGCCCTCGTAGATCACGCCCTTGGAGTCGCAGACATAGATGTTCTCGACGCGCACGCCCAGACCAACCATCACGTCCAGGCAGGCCAGGGCGGCGGCGCCCGCGCCCGAGACGGCGATGCGCACGTCCTCGATGTTCTTGCCGACCAGTTCCAGCCCGTTCAGCAACGCGGCCGACGAGATGATGGCGGTGCCATGCTGGTCATCGTGGAACACCGGGATGTTCATGCGTTCGCGCAGCTTTTTCTCGATGTAGAAACACTCGGGTGCCTTGATGTCTTCCAGGTTGATGCCGCCCAGCGTCGGCTCCATGGCGGCAATGATCTCGACCAGCTTGTCGGGGTCGTTTTCGGCCAGTTCGATGTCGAACACGTCGATGCCGGCAAACTTCTTGAACAGGCAGCCCTTGCCTTCCATCACCGGCTTGGCGGCCAGCGGGCCGATGTTGCCCAGGCCCAGCACAGCCGTGCCGTTGGTGATCACGCCGACCAGGTTGCCGCGCGAGGTGAAGTCGTGCGCCAGCAACGGGTCCGCCTGAATATCCAGGCAGGGGTAGGCGACGCCGGGCGAATAGGCCAGCGACAGGTCGCGCTGATTCGACAGCGGTTTGGTGGCATTGACCGAAATCTTGCCGCGCGTGGGCAGGCGGTGGTAGTCGCGCGCGGCGTCGCGCAGGGCCAGTTCGGCGGGGGAAAGGGCTTTGTCCATGGTGTCTCCTGACTTTTTGTTGAACACGTGCTGAAAAAGTAAAGGGTACTGCAAATGTGCACAACTTGATGCTGAACTGCTGCGGGTTTTGCCTGGAGACGGTCCAACGAGGTTTGTTTTTGCAGTGCAGGCCGGGCGCTGGAGTGTGTGCGGACCGGTCATGCCACTGTCATCGGCCGAGGCGACAATCCTGCGATTCCAACTTTTTTCGCGCAACCATGCCTGTCGATTCAAAAGCCGTTATGCGCCGTCGCCAGGCGCTGACGCTGTCAGCCGCCGCAGTGGCAAGTTTCTGGACGCCGGCTGCGCTGGCGCAAGGGCCGTCCACGCCGTCGGCGGTGTATCCGGAACGCCCCGTCCGGATCGTCGTGCCCTTTGCGCCTGGCGCGGGCACCGATGCGATAGCCCGGCTGGTGGCGCAAAAGCTCGGCGAGGCCATGAATGCGACCTTTGTCGTTGACAACCGCGCAGGTGCCTCCGGCGCGATTGGCACGCAGTACGTGGCGCAGGCGCCCCCCGACGGCTATACATTGCTGCTGGCGGCGTCGCCCTTCACCACAGTGGCCGCGTCCGTGCCTGCGGCCCAGTACGACCCGCTGCGCCAGTTCATGCCGGTCGGCATGATTGCCACCGGGCCGCTGGTCTGGGCGGCCAACACCGCGTTGCCGGCCAGCAGCATGCCCGAGCTGATCGCGCTGGCCCGGCGGCAACCCGGGGTGCTCAATTACGGCTCGGCCGGCGCTGGTGGCGTGAACCACCTGGTGCTCGAACTGCTCAAGGCCCGCACCGGCACCTTCATCACGCACATTCCCTACCGTGGCGTGGCACCGGCGACGATGGACATGATCGGCGGGCAGATCCAGCTGGTCACCGGCACCATTCCGGCCTTGCTGCCATTTATCAAGAACGGCAGCATCAAGCCGCTGGCGGTGACCAGTGCCAAACGCTCCAGCGCGCTGCCCGACGTGCCCAGCATGGCCGAAGCTGGCCTGCCGGGCATTGACGTGGTGAACTACTTTGCCCTGGTGGCCCCGGCCGGCACCCCGCCCGCCATCGTCAACAGCCTGAATGCGGCGATCAACAAGGTCGTGGCGCTGCCCGAGGTGCTGGCCCGCTTCAAGACCGATGCGGTCGAAGCCGCGCCCGGCTCACCCGCGCTGCTCGGCCACTTCATCGAAGCCGATTTCCGCGCCTGGCGCAACGTCGTGAAGACGCAGAACCTGAAGATCGAATAGCCTGCGGATTTGCAGGTAAAGCGGCAACAGCGGCCTGTTGCGCCAAGTGCGCGAAGTCAAACCACTCAATTTAGAGAATCACACAAAACGACAAGTGCGGCGTCGTCACATCCCCACCAGCAGTGGCCCTTTGGAGGGCAGCGCGGTACGCTAAGCGACAAGCGTTGAGGCGAGACGCTCCAGCCAGCAGGGGCCGCGGAACTGGCTTTGCCAGGCCGCAGGCGCAGCGGCCCCCTCGGGGGGCAGGAAGCTACACGCAGTGAGCGACCGTGGGGGCAACAGTCAGTCCTGCCCTTCGGTCAGCGTGTCGAGCTGGAACTTGCCGCTCTTGTGCCACAGCCAGGTGTCGGTGTAGACCACCTTGCCCAGCCGGACCGGCGCCGGGAAGGGCGAGGCCTGCCGGATGGTGCGTTCGATTTCCGCCATCACTTCGGGCGCATGGCGCGGCGCCCGCATCCAGTCCAGCCGGGTCACGCGGCCGACCCGGTCGATTTCGACATTCATCACCCCCACGGCGTAGAGCAGTGGCGGCAGCCTGCCCTTGTAGATGCGATCGGCATTCAGCCCGTACAGGTGGGTGGCGCCATCTTCCCGGTAGGCCCGGGGCGATGTCGCCGAGGAATTCCGGGCCGAGCCCCGGGTAGCGGGCACCGGGCCGACGACACCGGGCGGCTGGACCGGCGCTGAACCGGGGACGGTCGGAGGCGCCATCTTGCAGGCGCTGGCCATTAGTGCGGCGGCGCCTGACAGCCAACTGAGCAGCCAGAATCGGCGGGGTTTGGATTCAGACATGGGCATATCTTGGTAAGGTGATTCGGACCGGACCGGAACCGGCAAGGTGCATCATGCACAGTGGCGCCGGCGACCGGGCCGCAGGGCGCCCAGCGCCTCAGGGCTGTATTGGGCACCGGTGTTGCTGTTTTTCATTCGCATGGTTTTCATTTCAAGACGCTTCATTCATGATTCTCAGCCATTCCGTGCATTGTGACGAACACTTTTTTGCAGGGCTGGCCCAGCAGCCTGCAGTGCTGGTGCGGGTCGTGTCGACCCGGGGCTCGGTGCCGCGCGAAGCAGGCGCCTGGATGGGCGTGTTTGCCGATGCGGTGGTCGGCACGATTGGCGGCGGCCACCTGGAATTCGAGGCCATGGCGCGGGCGCGGACGCTGCTGGCGGCATCCAGCGAGTTCTCCGTCCCGGAAAACGCCGCTGCCCTGCGGCTGCGGTTCGCCCTTGGGCCTTCGCTGGGCCAGTGCTGCGGCGGCGTGGTGCAGCTGGCGTTTGAACGCGTCAGCGCCAGCGACCTGCCGGCGCTGGCGTCAACCCTGGCCAGCCCCTTGACACCGGTGGCGCTGTTCGGCGGCGGCCATGTCGGCCATGCGCTGGTCCGGGTGCTGGTGCCGCTGCCGTTCAGGCTCAGCTGGATCGACAGCCGCGACGGCGTTTTTCCGCAGGACCTGCCGGCGCGCGTGGTCTGCGAGCATTCCGAGCCGGTGCAGTCGGCCGTCTCCGGCCTGGCGCCGCAGTCGCGCGTGCTCGTCATGAGCTTCAGCCATGCCGAGGACCTGGAAATCGTCACCAGCTGCCTGTTGCGCCAGCGCGAGAAAGCCGACCTGCCGTTTGTCGGCCTGATTGGCAGCAAGACCAAGTGGGCGGCCTTTCGCCGCCGTCTGGAAGCGCGCGGCTTCAGCCCGGCCGAACTGGCGCACATCACCTGCCCGATCGGCGTTCCGGGCATCACGGGCAAGGAGCCTGAGGTGATTGCGGTGTCGGTGGCGGCGCAGTTGTTGCAGATGCCTGGCGGGCCTTCGGGCAGTGCATGACGGGTGTATGCTATGCAATTAATAGCTGCTTTGGTAAGCAACACCTGCCCGAAAGCACTGTTTGGTCATGAAAAACGCAAGCATTCGGCATGCCAGGCCTGCTGCCTTTGCGCCGTCACTGCGCCGCCGACTTTGACAACACGTTCAGCACCACGACGCTGGCAATCATCAGCCCCATGCCCAGCAGCCCGGGCAGGTCGATGGTCTGCCGGTAGACCATGAAGCTGGCAATGGTGATCAGCACCATGCCCAGCCCCGACCAGATGGCGCAGGCAATGCCCGTCGGCATGGACCGCTGGGTAATGCTCAAGAAATAAAAGGCAATGGCATCACCGGACACGGCCAGCGCCGAAGGCAGCCCGCGCGTGAAGCTGTCGCTGGCTTTCAAGACGGTGGTGGCGATCACTTCGGCAAACAATGGCAATGCCCGGGGCAAGACAAGCACCCATGCGCCGCGCTTTCAGAATGTTCAAAGAGAAACGACCATTTGAGGGGTGCGCTGCGCGGCACAATCCGGGCTGGAGGCACCCATTTCATGACCACACCATCGTTTCATTCGCTTTCCGACGTGCACGCCCAGCCGCGTCGGTTTCTCGACCACCTGTTCCAGGTCGCTGTCACCCGCGCCCTGCCGCTGGCCAACACTGCCCGGTTTTTGCCGGAGCCGCCCACCCCCGGGAGCGGCGGCCGCACCGTCGTGATCGGCGCGGGCAAGGCCGGCGGGGCGATGGCGCAGGCCGTTGAAGCGCACTGGCCGGCGGATGCGCCGCTCGAAGGCCTGGTCGTGACACGCTACCACCATGTGCCGCCGCGCCCCGACGGCGTGCCGCAGCGCATTGAAGTGGTGCAAGCGTCCCATCCCGTGCCCGACGAAGCCGGGCAGGCGGCGGCGCAGCGCATCCTGGCGATGGTCCAGGGCTTGACCGAAAACGACCTGGTGCTGTGCCTGATCTCGGGCGGCGGCTCGTCGCTGCTGACCCTGCCGGCCGAAGGCCTGAGCCTGCAGGAAAAGCAGGGCATCAACAAGGCATTGCTGAACAGCGGCGCCAATATCAGCGAGATGAACTGCGTTCGCAAGCACCTCTCGCGCATCAAGGGTGGCCGGCTGGCGGCCGCCTGCGCACCGGCGCGCGTCGTCACGCTGACCATCAGCGACGTGCCGGGTGACGACCCCTCGATCATTGCCAGCGGCCCGACCGTACCCGACGCCAGCAGTTGCGCCGAGGCCGTCGCCATCCTGCAGCGCTACGGTATCGCGGTGCCCGGCAACATCAGAGACCAGCTGGAGCAAGGCGCGTTGGAAACGCCCAAGCCCGGCGATGCGGTGTTTGACGGCCATGAAGTCCACCTGATTGCCACGCCGCAGCAAAGCCTGGAGGCGGCGGCCGAAGCCGCCCGGGCGTCCGGACTGGCCGCTTACATCCTGAGCGATGAAATGGAAGGCGAGTCGCGCGAAGTCGGCAAGGTGCATGCCGCGCTGGCCCGCGCCGTGGCCATGAAGAACCAGCCGTTTCAAAAACCCTGCGTGATTTTGAGCGGCGGTGAAACGACCGTCACCATCCGCAAGCAGCTGCCCGCCACCCCCCGGGGGCGCGGCGGGCGCGCCGGCGAGTTCTGCATGGGACTGGCGCTGGGCCTGCAGGGCCAGCCGGGCGTGTATGCGCTGGCGGCCGACACCGACGGCATTGACGGCGTTGAAGACAATGCCGGTGCGTTCGTCGCGCCCGACACCTTGGCGCGCGCGATGGCAACCGGCATGAAGCTGGACCAGTTCCTGGACCGCAACGACGCCTACGGCTACTTTGACCGGCTGGGTGACCTGGTTGTCAGCGGGCCGACCTACACCAATGTCAATGATTTCCGGGCGCTGTTGATTCTGTAATCCAACTGCGCATGGGCTGGTCGGCCATCCATCGCCCATGATGTGCCGGATCCTTGATCCGCTTGCCAAAGCGCGCCGTGTCCTCATGCGCCCTAGCGCCGAATTCGGCGGGCGTCAGCAGCGTGACTTCGCCATCCAGCCCGGCAATGCGTTCTTTGACGGCTTGGATGATCAGGATATTGTTGTGATCTCGCTGTCCAACCGGGTCGTGCATGAAATCTAGTTGGCCGTCGAGAAAATCCTGCAGGAAGGGCCCCCCGCCCCGGCAGGGCACATGCACCGAATGGGTCTGCGTCATGTCCCTGAGGACCTCGCCGGCCATCGCGCCGCCTGCGCCAGCTCATCATTAAGCTGTTTTCGGGGAAGCCCGCAACCGACAAAATCCAGCACGGCAGGATGGCTTTTCAGTGGTCCCCGATACGGACCTGACCAGGCATCTACCATTTTGGGTATCAACTGCAGGAGCCCCGCAATGAAACCCTGGTTAGCCGCCGCCTTGATCACCGCCCTGCTGGCCGGATGCGCCACAGCGCCGTCTGGCTCGAATGCCAACGCCAATCCCGATGGCAATACCGCTTATCCGGTCGTGACGCAGGACGCCAATGGCGTTCCGGTCGAAGTGGTGCCGCGCCGCGTGCCACGCGTTGGCTTGGGCATCGGCCTGGGAAGTTGGGGTAGCGGCGTGGGCATCGGCCTGGGCTTTTGAGTTGCCCTTGCAGGGCTCCGGGTTTTCACTTCGCGGCCGCCCATGAAAAAGGGACGGCCAGGCCGTCCCTTGGATGAAGCATGGGTTTAGGCTTATTCGATGGTCGCGCCCGAGGCCTGCACGATGCCCTTCCACTTCAGGTAGTCGGCCTTGAGCAGGGTGGAAAACTGCTCGGGCGTCATGCTCTGCGTCTCGGCGCCCTGGGCATTGATGGCGGCCTTGATGTCGGGCATGGATAGCAGCCTGTTGACCTCGGCGTTGACGGTGGCGACCATTTCCCTGGGCGTGCCGGCCGGCATGAACAGGCCATACCAGGTGCTCACATCGAAGTCCTTGAAACCCAGTTCGGCCACTGTGGGCACATCGGTCAGCGAGGTGCTGCGCCGTGCCGAGGTCACCGCCAGTGCGCGCAGCTTGCCGGCCTTGATCTGGCCCATGGCCGACGGCAGCGACGACACCATCAGGTCCACATTGCCGGCCAGCACGTCCATCATGGCGGGGTTGGAACCCTTGTAAGGAATATGGCGCAGCTTGATGCCGGCGGCGGTATTGAAGATTTCGCCAGCCAGGTGAATGGTGGTGCCGTTGCCGGGCGAGCCATAGGTGATCTGGTCGGGGGCGGCCTTGGCGGCCGCCACCACGTCGGCCAGCGTCTTGAAACGGGAGTTGATGCCGGTGACGATCACCACCGGCGTGTAGGCAACATGGGCCACCGCCACCAGGTCCTTGATCGGGTCATAGCTCAGGCTCTTGTACAGCCAGGGCGCCACCACCATGTTGTCTTTTTGGCCCATCACCATCTCGTAGCCGGTGGGCGCGGCCCGCGCGGCTTCGGCAATGCCGATGGTGCCGCCAGCGCCGCCCCGGTTGTCGGGAATCACCGTCCATTTGCTGACCTCGGTCAGCTTGTTGGCCACCAGCCGCGACAGGATGTCGGTGCCGCCGCCGGGCGGGAAGGGAACGATCATGCGGATGGGCTTGGCCGGGTAGGTCTGCGCCTGCGCGACTGTCAGGGCGCATGCAATCAGCAGGAAGGAAAATAGTTTGCGTAGCATCAAGGGTCTCGGTGAAGGGCTTGGGGATGGGCCGGCAGGGCTGGGCCGCTGAACTGCGCGCCCCGTGCTGCGGGCACGTCGTGGTTGCCAATTCTAGGACGCGCCCTCTTGGGCAGACCGTGGGATTTCCCTTGGCATGGTGATGTCAGGCTTCTTCTTTGGCGATGGCTGTCAAGCCGGCCGAGCGGCGGCCGGCAAGGGCAGACTCCGGCGTGTCCTGGCACATCCGGTAGCCGTACCACAGGCTGTGCGCAATGCGTTCGGCCAAGTCATTGGCCTTTGCGGCCAAACCCGGGTTCGGCAGCGCGCCCGTGGTTTGCCTGAACAGCCGGAGCCAGCGCTGGAACAGCTCGATGCTGAGCCCCGGCAGCGCCGCATGCTTGGGCATCGGCGATCCACGAAACCGGGCCGTTCCGCGCAGTGCCGATGACCAGAAATCCACCATTGTCGGCAGGTGCGCATTCCAGTCCTTCACATGACGCTCAAAGATCGGGCCCAGCACGTCATCGCGGCGCACCTCGTCGTAAAAACCGTGCACCAGCTGGACAATTTCATCTTCGCTGCATAGATCGGCGGCTGGCATGCTGTGTTCCTTTTCCCGGCAGGGCGGGGCTGCAAACATTGCGGCCTGTGTATGCCATAAGATGTATTTTAAATAAATCTTATGACTTGTGCGGGAAGTCCGGGCTTCTTGATGTCCGCTGCCGGCTGCAGGCTGGGCTTTCGCAGCGCTTGCAGGTGCCGGGCGTTTCCTGAGGGCCCGGGTGTCCAGCCGCCTGGCCGGTCGGGCCAGCGCGGCCGCAAACAAAAAAGAGGCATGCGAATGGCCTCGCATGCCTCCTGCGCATGGCCCGGTGGATCAGAAACGGTGGCGAATGCCGACGCCGACGCTGTTGCCGGTGGATTTGTTGGTGATGCGGTCGTTCATCAGGATGGCGTACGCATCGGTGCGCTTGGACAGGTTGTAGTCGTAGCCCAAGGTGGCGGTGGTGCGTTTCACGCCGGTCTGCGACAGTTTGGTGTTGACCATGTCCACCAGCACCTTGCCGGTGGGTCCGGCCGGGATGGACGCGCCGAGCTGCATGGTTTTGGCTTCATTGGTCGAGTTGTCGGCCCTTGAGCGGCCGTAGCTGGCAAAAGGCTTGACCACGCCGAAGTCATAGGCGCCGAGCAGCATCCAGTCCTTTTTGGTCGTGCCCAAATAGGCATAGGGAATGCCGGGGTTGCTGATCTGGTCGCGTTCGTAAAAGCCGGTCAGGGTCAGCGGCCCGCCGAAGTAAAAGAAATTGGCGCCGACGTTTTTCTTGCCGTTGTCGCCCGGCAGTTCGCCGAACTGGTACTGGAAGTTGGCCTGCAAGCCGCCGAACTTCGGCGTGGTGTAGGCAATCTGGTTGCTCCAGCCGGTGTCCGACGGCGTGGTGGCCGCCCAGCCCGTGCCGTTGAACAGCGGCACGTTCATGTGCAGGATCAGTGGCGAAAAGGTGAAGGAATCGCCGAGCGGGTTGCCCACGACCGAAGGCAGGAAGTTGGGCGCCATCCAGCGGCCCACCAGCACCGTGCCGAAGTCGCCCGACAGGCTGACATTCGCATCGCGCGAGAACAGCGGGTCGTTGGCAAAGCGGCCCTGCGCACCGGTGTCCGCCCTGAGAAAGGCGGTCAGTGCAAAGTTGGCCTTTAGGCCGCTGCCCAGGTCTTCCGACCCCTTGAGACCAAACCAGGAAGTGGTCAGGCCGCCGCTGTTGACGACCGACTGGCGACTGGCGTCGCCGGCCATTTTCAGGGAGCCGGCATACGCGTCCACGATGCCCGTGAACTGGACAGCGGTTTGCGCGTGGGCTCCGGCGGTGCACAGCAGTGCGGCGCCCAGGGCCATGATTTTTTGATGCATTGAAATTCCAGCAAAAGGTGAAAGCGCCGATCACTCGGCATCGGTAGGGACTATTCGCAAGGAATCTGGCGAATACGTGTCCATATGTTGTTGGAAGGCAAGGACTGTGCCCGGACTTGTTCCCGGTTGGCGCAGGTCAGAACCCAGGCGCCGGCAGGCGTCCTATGATCCCCACCCATCCACAAGGTCCCGATTTGAAAAACTTGACGAAATGCACACACATGCGAAATATTTTGGCCTGCGTATTTACCGGGGCGCTGCTTTTAGGCTGCGGCGGTGGGGATGGCGGCTCTGACGGTTGTTCGGGCGGCACTGCCAACTGCTTGCCGAACGACTCTAAATCGACGGGAAATACGGGCTTGGCCAGCGGCGCAACGGCATCCGAAACCCAGGGCACCACGCTGTGCGGCGTCGATGTCGGGAACAAACTTCTCGAAGGATTGGTGACCCAGGTGCACGATGGCGATACGGTCACGCTGGGCAGTGCTGCAAGCGCTTATCAAATCCGGCTGGACAGCATCGATGCGCCGGAGCTGGCGCAGCCGTTTGGCAGCTTGTCGCAAGCTGCCCTGGCCAAGGCCGTGCTGGGAAAATCTGTGAAAGTGGCTTACAGCAAGACTGACCAGTATGGCCGGATCGTGGGCGCGGTGTTCACCGACAGTTGCCAGTACGTCAACCTGGATCAGGTAGCAGTGGGCCTGGCATGGTTTTACAAGGCCTACCAATGCGAGATCAGCGAAGCGGCCAGAAATCAATTCATGCAGGCGCAAAACAAGGCCGTGCAGGAAAAAGCGGGCCTGTGGGCACAAACCGATCCCGAAGCGCCCTGGTTTTACCGCAACGGCTCCGAGCCCGTGACGCCGGTCTGCACCCGTGGCGTATCCGTCTGGTCGGCCAATTCCGCATTGACAAGCGTTGGCCCGACCACTCCGGCCAACAGCGCTGGCAACATCGGCAGCGCGGCGTCACCACAGACTTGCTATACAGGCCCTCGCGGCGGCACCTACACACTCACGGCATCAGGAAGCAAGAACTACGGCGGCTGCTGAACGCCATGTTCACAAATTCCCTTCCGCCGTGCCACCTGCGTCTTGAATACGCCAAGGCGCGCAGCCGCAATCGGCTGCTTAATTTTTTAGTCTTTTATGCCTCTTGCGCATGCAGTACCTTCGCAAGTAGCTATGTATTTAGTAGCTAAACGCTGGCAATGCCAAGGACTTTGGCGTGGTGCGATCTCTTTCCAAACATTTGCCAACAATTAATTGATGGTGATCGAATTCGACACCGGCAAACGCAAAAAGACACTGGCTGAACGCGGGCTGGACTTTTCTCGTGCTGACGAGGTATTTGCGGGCCCTGTGCTGAGCTGGGCGGATGAACGGCTTGACGATGGCAAGACGCGATGGATCACGTTTCGCCTGCTGGACAGCGCTTTGTGGTGCTGGTCTGGACACCGCGCGGCGCGGCTCGCCGCATCATTTTCATGAGGTGCACCAATGAACGCGAAATTGCCAAACACGCCCAAAGCCTGGGTTGATACCGATGACGCCCCTGAGCTGGACGAGGCGTTCTTTCTCAACGCCACGCCCTTGATGAATAACAAACCGGTGTCCCCCGCCCAGTACGCCAAGGCTGTGCGCCGTGGCCGTCCCGTGGGAACCACCAAGGACGCGGTGAAGGTGCCCACCACGATCCGGCTCTCGCCCGAAGTATCTGCAGCCTTTCGCGCCACGGGCCAGGGCTGGCAGACGCGCATTGACGCAGCGCTGAAAGACTGGCTGAAGGACCATTCGCCTGCGTAACCCGGGACAGTACTCCTTATCAAGGCGGTAACCCCGAAGGTACGGGCAGGGTTTCAACCCGGCCACGCCGATTGAAAAAAGGGTGCGCGTCCTGGAGCGCGAGCTGATCGCCATGTTGTGCAGCGAAGCCAAGTACCTGCAAACGCTCAAATAATTTTCCGCACCGGCGCGCCGCCTCTGGAAGGTGACGATGCGCGATGAAGAACATTTCGCGTTCAGCTTCAAGGGTAATGCGGCCATTTACCGCTATGGGGACGCGACGGCCTGCCTGGCGTTCGGTCTGCGCATGACTGAACAGTAGCTGGTAAAGGATTTGCGGCAGGTGCGCGACTATTTGCAGAAATACGATGCCATTTGGCGCCGGGTCCGCGCATCGACTTGAACAGCATTGCTTTGTCGCTGCTGGTGCACCTGAGCCTTCAAGAAGGGCGCCTGGCGAACGCCAAGCGCTAGGGTTTTCTGGCCAAAGACTACAAGGAAGAAACGCTGGCGGTGGTGGAAGCGGTTGCCGTGTCGGTGATGGCTGGCCGGGGTGATGACGGAAACCCGCTGGATGAGATTCCGCCTTGTACGGCTGATTGAATAGGGCGGTTCGACAGCGCCAGGGTTTTTATTTGTATCTGACCCTCATTAATCATGTCCCCCTATACCCTGCAAAGGGCGCTGACCGCCGGCATGAAGCTCGAAAACTACCTGGACCGCAACGACGCCCATGGTTATTTCCACCGGCTGGGCGACCTGGTCATCAGCGGCCCAACCTATGCCAGTGTCAACAATTTCAGGGCGCTGCTGATTTTGTAGGCGCCTTCAGATTGGTTTGGTTCGACGGGCAAGGCCAGGGGCGTTGCACCCGATCCTAAGCAGTCGGAACAACCGATTTTTGTATCAGGCTTCGAAACAACGCCGCCAGCCACGCCAGTGCAATGCCTGCCGCGATCCAGACCAGCAATTGCCCAAGCAGCACCTGGTCGTCCAGCAAATAGGCATTGCAGACGCGGGTCGGCGAGCTTTCGTACAGGGTGCCGGCAACGGCCATCATGGGCAGCACCTGGCCCAGAAAAAACCCCTGCACCAGCCACCCGGCGGGCCGCCATGACAGGCAAATGGCCGCGCCGCACGCCACCAGCGCTGTCATCTTTGCAAACTCCACCCCCGGATGGACCAGGGCCAGGTCAAGTACCCGCGGAATCATCAGCAGCGCCAGCACCACCGCCGTGCCGAACAAACCGGTCATTCCATGGGCATTCCAGCTGGAAACCGGCATGTGCCCGACCGGGGCACGTTTCGCCCGTGCTGCCGCCAGCCCGCCTGCCAGCAAGGCCCCGCACAGCATGAGCAACGGGTACTGCACCAGCATGTGCCCGACCATGCTGGATTCCAGAAAGTTTCGGGCGGGCAAAGATGCCAGAACAGCGAGCAAGCCCAGCGCTGCAGGCAGGCCGATCCGGACGATGCCACGCGGCAGAAGCGAAGGCAGACTCATGGCGAGCCGGCGGCTGCAAGAAACCGCGAATAGTCCAGTGCCAACTGGTGGTCGGCATAGTCGAAGATGCGCACCAGCCTGCCATGCGTATCAATCACCAGCAGTGCTGCATTGTGCTCAAAGTCGCCCTGGCCGCTGCCCACCACAATCACCTGAAAATCTGCCATCAAACCCGCCAGGTCTTTGGGTTCCGGGACACGAACCAGGCGCCAGATGGCTGCATCGGCATTCAGCCGGGCGGCATAGTCGGCCAGCGCCTGCTGATCATCGCGCTGGCTGTCAAAGCTGATCGTCAACAGTTGCACCCGGCGCGCTGCCATATCGGTTTGGCGTGCTGACTGCAGGCTGGCCTGCATTTGCTGGTAGGTGCTGCCCAATGCCAGGCACAGCGTCTGGCAGCGGGTGTAGACAAAGTCCAGAATCGTCACCGTCTGTCCGCCCGCCAGCATCTGGCGCAGTGGTTGCGGCGGGCCCGCAGGCCCCTGCACCTGAACCGCCGGCGTTGCAACCGGTTGCAGCGCCACTTCAAGACGGCGCGCGCCCTCTGCCGTCCAGACCTCGAAATCATGGGTCAGCCAGGCTGCGCAGGCATAACCCGCCAGTGCCAGGCCAGCGCTTGCAAGGGCGGTTTTAATCATGCTGTCCCGGTCTGCGATTGAACAAGCTCACAGGCGTTGACTGGCTGACTGGCTGGCTGCTGCGGCTCAACCGGGCTTGGCAATCAAGGCCTTGAGTTCGGCCCCCCCGGCAAAGGGCGCGGTGCGGGTGCTGGCCTTGCGTTCGGCTTCAAACAATTGTGGCGTGATGGGGCCGGCCTTGTTCGACCATCCCGACCGCACATAGGTGGCTACCGCTGCCAGTTCTGCATCGGACAGCTGCTTGAACGCAGGCATTGCTCCTTTGTAAGTGGCCCCCATCACTTCCATTTCCCCGTTCACGCCATGCAGCAGGATGTTGACGATGGTGCGCGCCTCGCCGATGACCCACTCCGAGCCGTCGAGCGGTGGAAATACGCCGGGCAGGCCCTTGCCGGTGGCCTGGTGGCAGGCCACGCAGTTGACCGCAAACACTTGTTTGCCATCGACCACCCCGGCAGCGCCGGGCGCGGGGCCGGACAGGTCGGCCAATGTGCGTTTGTCTCCCAGGGTAGAAGGCCCGTACGGGCCTGCCATGACGATATAGGCGGCCCCCCACAGCACATGGGCCAGCGCAAAAATCAAAAACAGCTTGGGGATGGGCTTGCTGCTTTCAGAAGGTTCGACGGTTTCGCGTTCCTGGGCACGGCGCTGCGATTCTTTGTCATTGAGCATGTTGGGAGCCTGGGCTTTCAGCTTGGGGGCTTGACACCGGGTGGTTGCGGATTGGGCGGCAGCACCGGATAGGTGTGGTTGAGCGCCTGCAGGTATCTCACCAGGTCCAGCGCCTCGGGCGAGGGCACCACCACCTGGCCAAAACCGGGCGCATAAGCCGGTGGAAGCACCACGACCTGTTCGCCTTCTTTTTCGGCTTCCCTAGCGTCTTTGACGGTAAACAGGTAAGGGTACGACGGCATGATCGAGCCCGGCGAATAGGCGCGCGGCTGGTACAAATGCCCCAGATGCCAGTCCTTGCTGGGCTGACGCGCGCCGATATTGAACAGGTCCGGGCCGGTGCGCATACTGCCCAGTTGATGGGGGCTGTCGTAGTAATAGTCGGCAGGCACCGCAGCCCGGCCCCAGCCCCGCTCCAGATCCGGGCCAAAGTTGCGGTCCCTGGGCTGCTGGCTGTGGCAATAGACGCAGCCGTTGGACACATACACGGCGCGTCCACGCAATTCGGCGGTGCTGTAGGCTTTGAGCGCCGGCGGCGGCTTCAGGTCGCGCACCTGCAGGTAAGGCATGACAACCAGGGCGGCGGTCGCCAGGCCCAGGGCCACCATGGCACCCGATGCCAGTTTGATTTCACTGTCCAAGTGCAGCTCCCGCGGTTTTGTTCATTGAAAACAGCGCAGCGCCCGTGCGATTGGGGCCAAAGCGCAGCGCCATCGCCAGAAAGTGGCCAACAAATATCAGGTGGGCCAGCACCATCAAGCTACCGCCCGCGCTGCGCGATTTGAGATAGGGCACGGTCAGCGTCACCGAGTCGATAAACGGTATCGCGCCGTCCAGCATGGCCAGCCCCTGCAGCCAGCCGCCAATGCTCAGGCCCACGAAATAGATCGTCACGCCCACCACCGACAGCCAGAAATGCAGCGTGATCAGCCGGGGATAGGGCCACTCCCAGTGCAGCACCCGGGGCATCATGAAATAGATGGCGCCGAACAGCACCATGGTGACAAACGCATAGGCACCCAGATGCGCATGGGCCACGGTGAAGTGGGTGAAATGGGTGATCTGGTTGACACTGCGCAATGCTTCAAGCGAGCCTTGAATCGACGAGGCCAGGTACATCGCTCCGCCGAACATCATGAACCGCAAGGTCGGTGAATAGCGTGCCAGGTGCATACGGCCTTTCATCGTCTGGCCAATGTTGATGCCAAAGGCAATCACCGGAATCACCATCATTCCGCTTTGCACAATCGACAGCGTGACCAGCCAGCCCGGCACCGGCCCACCAATCAAATGGTGGCCGCCCACCTGGCCGTAGAAGAACGCCAGCGTCCAAAAGCCCAGCAGCGACAGGTTGTAGGACCGGATCGGCCGGCCGATGATCTTGGGCAAGAAGTAGTAAATCGCGCCGACTGCCACCGGCGTGAACCACAGGCCCAGCACGTTGTGGCCATACCACCAGTTGGTGGTGGCCTGCTGCACGCCGGTGTGCACGCCAGGCATTTTTCCGACCAAAAACAGCACCGCGATCCAGAGCAGCGCGCCCACCATGTACCAGACGCTCACGTACAGGTGCTCGACCTTGCGGTTGGCCAGCGTGAACAGCAGCGGCAAGATGATCAATGCAAAGCCGACAAACATGAAAATCGCGATCTGCCAGGGAATTTCCAGGTATTCCATGCCGGCGGTCCAGCCGGTGGACGTTGCACCAATGCCACCGGCAATGCCCATGTTGAGCAGCGAGCCGCCCAGCATGACCCAGATCGCGCCTTGCAATCGGGTGCGCAGCAGGCGCGGCAGCAACCACACGATCACGCCCAGGGAAGCATTGGTGATCCAGCCGTACAGCACGGCAGACAGGTGGGCCGTTCGGATGCGGCCAAAGGTCAGCCATGCCTGGCTGGTCAGCCAGTCGGGCTCATGCAGCTTGATGGACGCAGTCAGGCCGGCCACAGAGCCCACCACCAGCCACAGACAGGCGAACGAGACAAACATGAACACCGGAAAGGCAGTGGAACGGTCCGACGTGATCCGGTCCTGCAACTCGGCCGGGTCGGCAACGTCGGTTTCTATGCCACCCTTTTTTACCGCCTGCTGCATTGATGTTTGCTCGCCTTGCGGCAGCGCAGGGTCATCGACCTGGCCGACCTCGCCGCGCGCAAAGATGACCGATGCATCAAGCGGATTTTCTTTGAGCAAACCCTTGCGCAGCGACCAGACAAACACAAACAACCCGAGGATGGACAGCAAAAAAGCGCCCAGCAGGCTCATGACAGCGCTGTCCATCATGCTTTCCCGACAAGGGCCGGCAGCCCGCTGGACACGGATGATCGGCGAAGGTGAAAAAAGCGATGAGCGTTCATCAAATCTCCGGCGGCCTGGCCGCGGCCAAGGCAAAAAAGGGTTTGTTGTTCTTGAAGAAGGTAACGTGGGTTGAAAAAAATACCAAATTGAATTTGGTAGCAAGATGTGCCGATATCTGTCGAGCTTGTGTATGAAAGCGCCAGTTGGGCATCTTTAGGAGATTTTTAACCAAGGTTTCCGAACACTTCCTGATGTATTTCGATGCAAACGATGGCTGCTTGCAGGGCGTCGGCGGTACTTTCGCGCACAGGCTTTCGCTGGGTTCACAGGCTCGGGTTTTCTTCATGCACGAGGAATGCGCCACGCGCAGATTGGCTAAGAGCTGCTGTTCGGCCGCAGGTCAGCCGGCGGCAGGAAGTCGTGGGATACGGGGAAACCAACGGCCTTGGGCTGGCTGCGGACCGTTCAGCCGCCGGGCAGCAGCGCCTGCCGCTATCTAAGGGTTTTCAGGCCGCCCAGTGCCCGAAGCACGTTCTCGGCCGTCGCCGGTGCCTCCAGTTGCACCCGCGTGCCCGGCCGCGCCTGGGCCACGGCATCGCGCAGGGCCTCGAACACGCTGATCGCGAGCATCAGCGGCGGCTCGCCAACGGCCTTGCTGCCGAACACGTTGTCCTCGCGGTTCGGCTCGGGCCAAAAATCGACTTTGAAATGCGCGGGGATGTCGCCGGTGGTCGGAATCTTGTAGGTGCTGGGGGCGTGGGTGCTGAGCATTCCATTCTCATTCCAGACCAGTTGCTCGGTCGTCAGCCAGCCCATGCCCTGCACGAAGCCGCCTTCGATCTGGCCGATGTCGATCGCCGGGTTGATGGAGTTGCCCACGTCGTGCAGGATGTCCACCTTCAGCACCCGGCTCTCGCCGGTGAGCAGGTCGATGGCCACTTCGGTGCAGGCCGCGCCGTAGGCAAAGTAATAAAACGGCCGGCCGGTCAGCGTGGTCTTGTCGTAATGAATTTTCGGCGTACGGTAAAAGCCGTCGCTCCAGAGCTGGATGCGGTTGGCATAGGCCAGCTTGACCACTTCGGTGAAGGGGCGGCGGCGGGCGGGCGTGCTGACTTCTCCGCCCTGGAAGCGCACCGCGCCGGCGCCGCAGCCATCCAGACCGGCGACAAACTGCGCCAGGTTGTCGCGCACATGGCGGGCGGCGTATTGCGCGGCCCTGGCGTTCAGGTCGGTGCCGGCCGATGCAGCGGTGGCCGAGGCGTTGGGCACCTTGCTGGTGTCGCTGGCCGTGGCCAGGACTTTCTCAAACGCAATGCCCAGTTCGTCGGCAACGATCTGGCAGACCTTGGTGTTCAGGCCCTGGCCCATTTCGGTGCCGCCGTGGTTGACCTGGCAGGAGCCGTCGGTGTACACATGCACCAGCGCGCCGGCCTGGTTGAACAGCGTGGCGGTGAAGGAAATGCCGAATTTCACCGGCGTCAGGGCCATGCCGCGCTGGATCACCGGGCTGGCGGCGTTCCATGCCGAAATTGCCTGTTTGCGCAGGCGGTAGCTCGAAGTCTGCTCCAGTTTCGATAGCAACGGGTCGAGGATGTTGTCCTCGACGGTCATCTGGTAGTGCGTCACGTCGCGCTCGCCCGTGCCGTACAGGTTGCGCCTGCGCACATCGAGCGGGTCCAGGCCGAGGTGGCGCGCAATGTCGCCCATGATGGTTTCGATCACGACCATGCCCTGCGGCCCGCCAAAGCCGCGAAAGGCGGTGTGGCTCTGGGTGTTGGTCTTGCAGCGGTAGGACGCGATTTCGACATCCTGCAGAAAATAGGCGTTGTCCACATGGAACACCGCGCGGTCGGCCACCGGGCCGGACAGGTCGGCGCTGAAGCCGCAGTTCACGGCCATTGTCAGCGTCAAGCCAGCCAGGCGGCCGGTGTCGTCAAAACCGACGGTGTAGTCGTAGGCAAACGGATGGCGCTTGCCGGTGACCAGGAAATCGTCGTCGCGGTCCATGCGCAGCTTGACGGGTCGTTGAAGCTTGCGTGCGGCAAGGGCCGCCCAGACCGCCATGTGGCCCGACTGCGTTTCCTTGCCGCCAAAGCCGCCGCCCATGCGCCGGCATTCGACGCGCACCGCGTGGTTGTCAATGCCCAGCGCATGCGACACCCAGTGCTGGATTTCGCCCGGGTGCTGGGTGCTGGAATACACCAGCCACTGGTTCTGCTCCTGCGGCAGGACATAGGCAATCTGGCCTTCGAGGTAGAAATGCTCCTGACCGCCGACTTCGAGCGTGCCGTGCAGCCTGTGCGGCGCTGCCTTGAGCGCTGCCTGCGCATTGCCACGCCTGACGAACACCGGAGGCAGCACATAGCTCTGCGCCGCGAGCGCGTCATGCACGTTGAGGATGGCGGGCAGGGCGTCGATGCGGCATGTCACCTGCCGCGCCGCGCGCCGCGCCTGCATCACGGTGTCGGCCACGACCACGCCGATCACCTGGCCGATGTGCTGCACGGTGTCCTGCGCAAAGACCGGCTCGTCGTGCGAGAAATTGCCCAGCAGCGGGTCGCCGGGGATGTCGCGTGCCAGGATCACATCGCGCACACCGGGCATGGCCAGCGCGGCCTCGCAGTCCACGCCCAGCAACCGGCCGTGGGCGACGGTGGACAAAATCGGCGCGGCGTGCAGCGTGCCCCTGATCTCGGGAATGTCGTCCACGTAGGTCGCGGCGCCCGCCACCTGGGCGCGGGCGCTTTCGTGAAAGCGTGAGCTTCCCGCCGCCTGCGGCACCGGTGGCGGGCTGACGGCGGCGGGCTGGGGGTCGGCCAGCCGGTCGGCGTGCGCGTTGGCCGCGATCACGTCCGGGTCGGCGACTTCATCGCGGCTGGGGGAAATGTCCTTGTCCATGGTCATGCCCTTTCTTGCAGGACGAACGATTCCAGGTTGATCTGCTGCAGGCCCCGGTTTTCCAGCCAGTAGCGCTCCAGCAGGTTGCCCAGCACTTCGCGGCGATAGGCGCCGGAGGCGCGCATGTCGGCAATCGGCGAGAACTCGGCGCGCAGTACGGCCATGGCCTGCCGCACCGTGGCCAGCGTCCAGGGCTGGCCGGTCAGGAACGCTTCGGTCTGGACCGCCCTGGCCGGCGTGGCCGCCACGCCGCCCGCGCCAATCGACGCACCGGCCACGACGCCTTGCGCGATGTGCAGGTTGATGGCCAGGCAGACGGCGGAAATGTCGTCGTCGTAGCGTTTGGAGATTTTGTAGACGCGCAGGAATTCGGGCCGCCCCGCTCCCGCAAGGGGCGAGGAAGCAAGAGGGTCGGGCTGCATGGGATGGCCTGTCTCCGCTTGAACACCCTCTCCCAGCGGGAGAGGGTGGGGGTGAGGGCTCCCCGGCTTCGGCACCCGGACAAAGGCCAGCACTTCATCTGCCGCCATCACGTTTTGCCGATAGCCGGTGTAGAGCGCTTCGAGCGGCAACTCGCGCTGGCCGCTCTCGCGCATCAGCACGACCGAAGCACGCAGCGCGATCAGCAGCGGCATCGAGTCGCCAATCGGCGAGCCGTTGGCGATGTTGCCGCCGAGCGTGCCCGAGTTGCGCACCGGCAATCCGGCAAAGCGGCTGGCGAAGGGGTGCAGCTGCGGCCGGTCAGTGACCAGCGCCGCAAAGGCATCGGCCAGGGTCACTGCCGCGCCGATCAGGACATGGCCGGCAGGGTGCTCGATGCGGCGCAATTCGGCCACCTGCGTCAGGTCGATGACCTGGTCGAACTGCCGGTGCTGTTTGGTCACCCACAGGCCGACATCGGTGCAGCCGGCCACGAGCTGCGCTTTCGGATGCGCGGCGCGAAGCCTGAGCAGTGCAGCCAGCGTTTGCGGCAATTTATAAGCCAAATCTGCCTCTTGCGCATGACTGGCGTGTCCAAGAAGCTCTAATTTTGATAGCAATTCGCTTGCATCGACGAAGGCCGGCGGCAGGCGGGCCATGTGCTGCGCAGCGTCCAGAATCGGCCGGTAGCCGGTGCAGCGGCACAGGTTGCCCGAGAGCTCTTCCTGCGCCAGCGCCCGCGTGATGGGCTGGTCCTCACCCGCAGGGGCAAGCGTCGGGGCCACTGCACCGGCTTCGGCGGACCGCAGGCGCTGCCCGCCCTTGGGGGGCAGCGAAGCACACGCAGCGCCAAGCGTGGGGGCAACATGGTTCTGGTACATGCCGAACAGGCTCATGACAAAACCAGGCGTGCAAAAGCCGCACTGGGACGCGTGGCATTGCACCATCGCCTGCTGGGCAGGATGCAGGCTGCCGTCCGGCGCGGCAAGGTCTTCCACCGTCCACAAGGCCATGCCGTCGATCGAATGGGCCAGCCGGATGCAGCTGTTGATGGCGCGAAAGCGCAGCGCGCCGTCCTCGATCTGGCCGAGAACCACCGTGCAGGCGCCGCAGTCGCCTTCGCCGCAGCCCTCTTTGGTGCCGGTGAGCCCCAAGTCTTCGCGCAGCAACTCCAGCAGCGTGCGTGCGGGTGGTACATTGCCGAGATTGACCACTTCGCCCCTTCGGATGAAGCGGATGGATTTGACGGAATGCTGAACTGGAGAAAGGGTGAGGTTCATGAGAATCAGGTTAAAACAAAGGGACCGTGCGCCGCCTGCAGCGCTTCATATTACCCGCCGGGATGGACAGGTATCGGCCATTCGGCGCGCTTGAATTCGTGACTTTTCATGATGGCGTCAAGTTTGCCGCAGGCTATGCTGAAAGGCTTGGTGCCTGAATGCCAGGCAACCAGGATGCCGCGCAGGCTCCTGAAATGCACGGCGACTGATATGCTCTGAAAATCATAGCTGCCTGCGCCGGTTCTGTCTGCGCAAAGAGCCTGAAAGTCTCAAGAAAAAGAAATTTTCGCCTACCCAGATTACCCAGACTACTCATGACTGCACTCTCAACCCTGACTGAAAGCGCCGTCAGTGCGCCGCCCCGGCTGCAGCTTGCCGGCATCAGCAAAAGCTATCCGGGCGTGGTCGCCAACAGCGACATTGCGCTCAGCGTGTTGCCCGGCCAGATCCATGCGGTGCTGGGCGAAAACGGCGCCGGCAAGTCCACGCTGATGAAGATCATCTACGGCTCGGTCAAGCCCGACGCCGGCAGCATGGCCCTTGACGGCCAACCCGTGGCGGTGCGCAATCCGCAGGAAGCCAGGTCGCTGGGCATCAGCATGGTGTTCCAGCATTTCAGCCTGTTCGACACGCTGACGGTGGCCGAGAACGTCTGGCTCGGACTGGGCAAGCATTTGAGCCTGGCCGAGGTGTCGCAGCGCATCCTGGAGACCACCCAGGCCTACGGCCTGCAACTGGACCCGACGCGGCCGGTGCATACGCTGAGCGTCGGCGAGCGCCAGCGCATCGAGATCGTGCGGGCGCTGCTGACCAATCCCAAGCTGCTGATCCTGGACGAACCGACGTCGGTGCTCACGCCGCAAGCGGTTGAAAACCTGTTTGTCACCTTGCGCACGCTGGCCGCCGAGGGTTGCAGCATTTTGTACATCAGCCACAAGCTGCACGAAATCCGTGCGCTGTGCACCGCCTGCACCGTGCTGCGCGGCGGCAAGGTGTCGGGCAAATGCGACCCGCGCGAAGAATCGAACGCGTCGCTGAGCCGCCTGATGATTGGCGCCGAGCCGCCCGCGCTGGAACGCCGCATCGTGAAAACCGGCGACATCGTGCTTGACGTCAGGCAACTCGACCTGGCCAGGGAAGACCAGTTCGGCGTCGACCTGAACCAGGTGGCGCTGCAGGTGCGCGCCGGCGAGGTCGTTGGCATTGCCGGCGTGTCGGGCAACGGCCAGAAGGAGTTGCTGTATGCGCTGTCGGGCGAGGACACGCGCGCTGCCAGCGACGCGATCACCGTCCGGGGGCAAAGCGCCGGCCGGATGAGCCCGGCGCGCCGGCGCCGGCTGGGCCTGCATTTCGTTCCCGAGGAGCGGCTGGGGCGCGGCGCGGTGCCCACCTTGTCGCTGGCGCGCAACCTGTTGCTCACGCGCAAGGATGCGGTGTCGTCCGGCGGCTGGATCAGCGGCGCCAAGCTGCTGGCGCAGGCCCGGCAGACGATTGAACGCTACAAGGTCAAGTGCGGCGGACCGCAGGCAGCGGCCAAGTCGCTGTCGGGCGGCAACCTGCAAAAATTCATCATGGGCCGCGAGATCGATGCCGGGCCGGCGCTGCTGATCGTCTCGCAGCCAACCTGGGGCGTCGATGTGGGCGCGTCCCGCCAGATTCGCGGCGAGTTGCTCAAGCTGGCCGGCGCCGGCTGCGCGGTGCTGGTGGTCAGCGAGGAGCTCGAAGAGCTGTTCGAGATCTGCGACCGGCTGTACGTCATGGCCAAGGGCCAGCTGTCGCCTTCGCTGCCGCGCGCCGACGCCACGGTGGAAAAGGTCGGCTTGTGGATGAGCGGCCTGTGGGCGCCTGCCGTTGCTGCAGAGGCACAGGCAGCAGGAGCGCGGCATGCAGCTTGAAATCCGGCCGCAGCCGTCATCGTTCTGGAGCTATGCCTCGCCCTTGCTGGCGCTGCTGCTGACCGTGGCCATCGGCATTGGCCTGTTCCTGGCGCTGGGCAAGGACCCGGTCAAGGGCCTGCAGGTGTTCTTCTGGGAGCCGGTCAAGTCCTCCTATGCCATGGGCGAGCTGCTGGTCAAGGCCACGCCGCTGTTGATCATCGCGCTGGGGCTGGCGGTGTGCTTTCGCTCGAATGTCTGGAACATCGGCGCCGAAGGGCAGTTCGTGATGGGCGCGCTGGCCGCGGGCGGCGTCGCGCTGCTGGCCGACAAGACCACCGGGCCGTGGATCATTCCTGCCCTCTTGCTGGCGGGCGTGCTGGGCGGCATGGCCTGGGCGGGCATCACCGCGTTTTTACGCGACCGCTTCAATGCCAATGAAATCCTGGTCAGTTTGATGCTGGTATACGTGGCTGGCTTGATCCTGAACTACATGGTGTTCGGCCCGTGGAAAGACCCGAACGGCTACAACTTTCCGCAGACCAAGAACTTCGAGGCGGTCACGCAGATTCCCCGGCTGATGGCCGGCTCGCGCGTGACGATCGGCATCGTGCTGGCGCTCATCGGCGTGGGCGCGCTGTGGCTCTACCTGTACCGCACCTATGCCGGCTTTGCGCAGGAGGTCAGCGGCCTGGCACCGGCGGCAGCGCGCTATGCCGGCTTTTCCTCGCGCCGCGCGCTGTGGGTGGCGCTGCTGGTCTCGGGCGGCGCGGCCGGGCTGGCCGGTGCGCTGGAGGTGGCCGGGCCGATTGGCCAGCTCACGCCCTATGTGCCGGCGGGCTACGGTTTTGCCGCCATCATCGTCGCCTTTGTCGGCCGGCTGCATCCGGTCGGCGTGGTGTTTTCGGCCCTGTTGATGAGCATGTTCTACATCGGCGGCGAACTCGCGCAGTCGCGCCTGGGCCTGCCCAAGTCGATCACCGGCGTGTTCCAGGGGCTGCTGTTGTTCAACCTGCTGGCCTGCGACACCTTGATTGCCTACCGCCTGCGGCTGTCCCGGCCGCTTCCCCTTTGCGCCCAAGGAGCCCGCTGATGGATTCCACCGCCTTGCTGCTGGCCTCGACCCTGAGCGCCGGGACCGTGCTGGCGATTGCCTCGCTCGGCCTCCTGGTCAATGAAAAGGCCGGTATCGTCAACCTGGGCGCCGAGGGCATGATGCTGTGCGCCGCCATCGCCGGCTTTGCCACCGTGGTGCACACCGGCAACACCTGGCTGGGTTTTGCCGCCGGCATGGCCGCCGGGGCCTTGCTGGCGGCCATTTTTGGCGGGCTGGTGATCTGGCTCAATACCAACCAGTACGCCACCGGGCTGGCGTTGACGCTGTTCGGCGCCGGCTTTTCGGCCTTTGCCGGCATCAACTATGTGCAGGAAAAGCTGCCCGAACAAACGCGCTACCCGATTCCGTTGTTGGCCGACATTCCCTTCATCGGCCCGGCGCTGTTCCGCCAGCATCCGATGGTTTACATCGCCATGGCGCTGACTGCCGGGCTGATCTGGTTTTTGTACCGTACCCGCGCCGGCCTGGTGCTGCGTTCGGTCGGCGAGAGCCCGGAGTCGGCGCATGCGCTGGGCTACCCGGTGCGGCGCATCCGCCTGGCCGCCGTGGTGGCCGGCGGCGCGCTGTGCGGGCTGGCCGGGGCCTATGTGTCGGTGGTCTATACGCCGCTGTGGGTCGAGGGCATGATTGCCGGCAAGGGCTGGATTGCACTGGCGCTGACGACGTTTGCCACCTGGCGTCCGGCGCGGGTCTTGCTTGGTGCCTACCTGTTCGGCGGCGTGACCATGCTGCAGTTCCATCTGCAGGGGCTGGGCGTGGATGTGCCGCCCCAGTTCCTGTCGATGCTGCCCTACCTGGCGACCATCGTGGTGCTGGTGCTGATTTCGCGCAATCCGCTGTGGATACGCATCAACATGCCGACCTCCATCGGCAAGCCATTCCACCCTGGCGCCTGAGTGTTCCGCGCCCGATAATGGCGCCTGCCCCGCCCTGGCGTGACCAATTTTTTTTGACCCTTGAATGAAAGCGACATGACATGACAGACCTGCAAAAACGCTCCCTGCTCAAGCTGGCTGCCCTCTCGGCGGTGGCCGCAGCGGCCCTGATGGGTTGCGGCAAAAAGGAAGAGGCCATGCCGGCCCCCGCGCCGGCACCCGCCGTTGCGCCTGCGGCCAAGGCTGCGCCACTGAAGGTCGCATTCGCCTATGTCGGCCCGGTGGGCGACGGCGGCTGGACCTATGCGCATGACAACGGCCGCAAGGCGGTTGAAAAAGAGTTTGGCGACAAGGTCGTGACCAGCTTTGTCGAAAAGGTTCCCGAGTCGGCCGATGCCGAGCGTGTCATCCGCGACATGGCCGCGCAGGGCGCGCAGCTGATCTTTGGCACCACCTTCGGCTACATGGAGCCGATGCTCAAGGTCGCCGCTGATTTGAAGGATGTCAAGTTCGAGCATGCCACCGGCTACAAGACGGCTGCCAACCTGCGCACCTACGACAGCCGCACCTATGAAGGCGCCTACATGGCCGGCGTGATCGCGGGCAAGATGAGCAAGACCGGCACGCTGGGCGTGGTCGGGTCGGTGCCTATCCCTGAGGTCGTGCGCAACATCAACAGCTTCACGCTGGGCGCGCAGTCGGTCAACCCGGCGATCAAGACCAAGGTGGTCTGGGTCAACGAATGGTTCAACCCGCCAAAAGAAACCGAAGCTGCCACGGCGCTGATCAACGGCGGCGCCGACGTGCTGTTCCAGAACACCGACTCGTCGGCCGTGCTGCAAACCGCCGAAAAAATGGGCAAGCGCGCCTTTGGCTGGGATTCGGACATGACTGCCTACGGCCCCAAGGCCCACCTGGGATCGGCCATCATCAACTGGGGTCCGTACTATGTGAAGGCCGTGGGCGAGGCGCTGGAGGGCAAGTGGACTGGCGGCACCTCGGCCTGGTGGGGCGTGAAGGAAGGCGCGATCGACCTGGTGTCGATTGCTGCCGACGTGCCCGACGACACCAAAAAGCGCATTGACGAGGTCAGGGCCGGCTTGAAGGACGGCAGCTTTGCCATCTGGAAAGGCCCGATCATGGACAACACCGGCAAGGAATTGCTCGCCAAGGACGTGGTCGCCGACGACAAGTTCCTGGGCGGCCTGAAGACTTACGTCAAGGGCGTCGAAGGCAAGGTTCCGGGCGGCTGATGTCCGGCTTGCCCCCTTCCCGAAGGGGGCGGCGGCAAAACAGAGATACTTGCGGGCTGCTTTCGGGCAGCCTTTTCTTTTTTTGGAGTTGCCATGAAGCTTGTCAAACCCGTAGCCGCCGACCGCTTGAGCGCGCTGCTCAGGCAAATGCCCAAGGCCGAGTTGCACATCCACATTGAAGGCTCGCTGGAGCCTGAACTGATTTTTGCGCTGGCCAAGCGAAATGCCGTGCAGCTTCCCTATGCCAGTGTGGACGCGCTGCGCAGCGCCTATGCCTTCACCAACCTGCAGAGCTTCCTGGACATCTACTACGCCGGCGCCAGCGTGCTGATCACCGAGCAGGATTTCTACGACATGGCGATGGCTTATTTCGCCCGGGCAGCCGAAGACAACGTTATCCATGCCGAGCTGTTTTTCGACCCGCAGACGCACACGGCGCGCGGCGTCAGCATGCAAACCGTCATCAATGGCCTGCACCGCGCCTGCGTCGATGCGCAGGCTGAACTGGGCGTGAGCGCGTCGCTGATCTTGTGCTTTTTGCGCCATCTGAGTGAAGAAGAGGCCTTTGAAACGCTGGAGCAGGCGCTGCCCTACCGCGATAAATTGATCGGCATCGGCCTGGATTCCGGCGAGGTCGGCAATCCGCCGGAAAAGTTCGCCCGCGTGTTCGCGCGCTGCCGTGAACTGGGCTTTCACCTGGTCGCGCATGCCGGCGAGGAAGGCCCGCCGGCCTATGTCTGGACAGCGCTTGATGTGCTCAAGGTCGAGCGCATCGACCACGGCGTGCAGTCGAGCAAGGATGCCTTGCTGATGCAGCGGCTGGCCAAAGACCGCATCGCGCTCACCGTGTGCCCGCTGTCCAACCTCAAGCTCTGCGTGTTCCCGGACCTGGCCAGCCACAACCTGCGCCAGCTGCTCGACGCCGGGCTGGCGGCCACCGTCAACTCCGACGACCCGGCCTATTTTGGCGGCTACCTGAACGAAAACTTCACGCAGACCTTTGCCGCCACCCAACTCAACGCCGGGCATGCCTACACCCTGGCGCGCAACAGTTTCGAGGCCAGTTTTATCGATGCGTCAGCCAAAAAGCGTCATATCGACCGGCTGAATGCATATTTCGAAAATTTTTGCTGACACGCTCGAAAACTGGACAAAGGCCTGAGCGCTGTTTCGGCATTTGTGCGCTCCCCAACAAGACGTTAAAAAAACCATGATCGAACCTGAAAAACCGCAAGACGAGCTTGCCCGCGTCACGGCACTGCACGATTTATGCGTACTGGACACGCTGCCTGAAGAACGCTTCGACCGTCTCACGCGCATTGCCCAGCGGCTGTTCGGTGTGAACATTGCCCTGGTGTCGCTGATCGACCATGATCGGCAGTGGTTCAAGTCGCGGCAGGGATTCGATGCCCTGCAAACACCCCGGAACATCTCGTTTTGCGGCCATGCCATTTTGAGCGATGCGCCGCTGGTCGTGGAAGATGCGGCAGTTGATCCACGGTTTTCGGACAACCCCCTGGTCACGGGCCCCCTGGGTATCCGGTTTTATGCCGGCATGCCCCTGCAAGGCCCGAACGGTTACCGGGTTGGCACCCTGTGCCTGATTGACCAGAAACCACGCCAATTCACCCCGGACGATGCCGCCGCATTGCGCGACCTGGCGGCAATCGTGTCGGATCAGCTGGCGAACAAGGAACTGGCCGAGGCCGTCAAAGCAGCCAAGGAGAGCGAATCGCGGTTGCGCCAGATCACCGACACCGTGCCCGCCCTGATCGCCTACCGGGACCGTGACCAGCGCTTCATCTTTCACAACAAAGCCTATGAAGAGGTCTTGAACATGGGTTTTGAGCAGATTCATGGCCGCACGGTGGCCGAACTGGTCAGCCCGCAAGCCTACGGACCTGTCCATGACAAGGCCGAGGAAGTGCTGCGTGGGTGCCATGTTCGCTACGAGCGAACCTACATCACCCGCAAAGGCGAGCACAGGATCTACGACATGCAGTATTTCCCGCGCTATGGTGAGGGCGCGGACGCCAGCCATGTCATCGGGTTTTTCTCGCTGGGCGCCGACATCACAGAGCTCAAGCGGATTGACTGCATGAAAACCGAATTCATCTCAACCGTCAGCCACGAGTTGCGCTCCCCGCTGACCTCCATTCGCGGTTCGCTGGGGCTGGTTGCCGGGGGTGTCGCCGGTGCAATGCCCGAGGCGGCCAAAAGCCTGGTGGACATTGCCAAGAACAACTGCGAACGCCTGATCCGCCTGATCAACGACATCCTGGACAGCGAAAAAATCGAGTCCGGCAAGATGCGGTTGGAGCTTGCGGTCGTCAACATGGCGCAACTGGTGCAGCAGGCCATGGCTGCCCATGAAGGTTCCGCCACCCAGCACGGCGTGAAGCTGGTGCTGCAAGCGCCCGATGGCTCGCTGCAGGCAAGCGTCGACAGCGACCGGCTGGTGCAGGTCGTGACCAACTTGTTGTCCAATGCGGTGAAGTTTTCACCGCCTGACGGCACGGTGACCGTGAACGTGTTGCGGGTCCCCCAAGGTGTGCGCGTGGAGGTGGTTGACTGCGGCCCGGGCATTCCTGATGATTTTCGCAGCCGGATATTCCAGAAGTTCTCGCAAGCCGATGCGTCCGACAGCCGGGAAAAAGGCGGGACCGGCCTGGGGCTTAATATTTCACAGGCCCTTGTCCACAAGATGGGCGGCCAGATCGGCTTTGCCAGCCAGGCTGGCGCGGGTTCCACGTTTTTCTTTGAGTTTTCCGAATGGCTGAACCCGGAGCCGACGGTGCAACTGCCGTCTTGCGAGATTCAACCCGTCCCCAAACGGCCACGCATCCTGATTTGCGAGAGCGATCCGGACGTCGCGCTTTTGATCAGCATGATGCTGGAAAAGGCAGGGTTTGACTCGGAAATGGTGCATGGCGCGCCGCCGGCGCAGGACCGCGTCCTGTGCGGCAACTTTGTTGCCATCACCGTGGACTTGAATCTCCAGGGCAGCGCCTCCTTCATCAACGCCTTGCGCGGCGATGAACGCACACGCCATCTGCCGGTCGTGGCAATCTCCGCCATGGCGGGGGAAGGGCGCCTGCAATTCAATCAAAAACTGCTCACCGTGTCGGACTGGCTTGAAAAACCCATCGACGAAAGCCGGCTGGTGCAAAGCGTGCGCCGGGCCGTGGCGGGTTCGAAGGGCGCCAAGGCGCGCATCCTGCATGTGGAAGACGATCCCGACATCCAGAGCATCGTTGCCGCTGTCGTTCAGGACAATGCCGTGTTCGAGTTTTCGGCCACGCTCGGTGAAGCCCGTGCCCAGCTGCGCGAAAACGCCTTTGACCTGATCCTGCTGGACCTTGCGCTGGGCGAGGATTCGGGCTGGAGCCTGTTTGAGGACATCGATAAACTCAAGCCACGGCCGCCGGTGATCGTGTTTTCGGCCAGCGATGAAGACCCGGCTCAACGCAAAAAGGTTGAAGCGGTCCTGGTCAAGTCCAACACCTCCAATACGGAATTGCTCAAGGCCATACAGCGCGCCCTCCTGATTCCCGAAAATTCCGGAAACCCCGGGCTCATTCATACCAACTATCAAAATTGACCATGACCTCACCGCTTTACCGCATCCTGTATGTTGAAGACCAGCCTGACATTCGCCTGGTGGCCAAGATGGCGCTGGAAGTCGTGGGGGGCTTTGCTGTCGTGGCCTGCGCTTCAGGCCAGGAGGCGCTGAGTATGGCCCCTGACGCCATGGCCGACTTGCTGCTGCTGGACGTGATGATGCCCGGCATGGACGGGCCCAGCACCTTGCAGGCCTTGCGTCAACTGCCTGCCACGGCGCAGACGCCGGTGATCTTCATGACCGCCAAGGTGCAGGCTGCTGAAGTGGTGCTTTACAAAGCCATGGGGGCGCTGGAGGTGATTTCCAAGCCGTTCGATCCGATGAAGCTGTCCGAGCAGATACGCCAGGTATGGGCGGCGCGCTCTTGAACATCGACCCTGGCCTGACGCCGGGCTGACCGAGAGCCAAAAACTCCCTCCTGCCTTCATGCAACTTCTTGGTGCCCGGACGCCAGGAACAAGCGCAAACGAGAAAAGACAGACACCTGGCATGGCGTTCACGATAAAACAACCAATTTCTGCAGGGCCGTCGGGCGCCTGGCCGATTGCACTGGCCGGGCTGGTGTCGCTGGCCGTGGCCATGGGCATCGGCCGGTTTGCCTTCACGCCCATCTTGCCGATGATGCTCAGCGACGGCGTGGTTGACCTGGCGGGGGCCAGCTGGCTGGCCAGCGCCAATTACCTGGGCTACATGCTGGGCGCCATTTTCTGCACGCTTCAGCCCTGGATCTGGGCGCGTCTGCGCTGGCTGCCGGCGCTGGCCTTTTCGTCATTGGTGCGCGCGGGCCTGCTGGCGACCGGCGCGCTGACGCTGGCCATGGCGTGGCCCTTTTCGGCGGCCTGGCCGGTGCTGCGTTTTGCCGCCGGCGTCACCAGCGCGGTGGTGTTTGTCTATACCTCGGGCTGGTGCCTGTCGCGCCTGTCGCGGCTGGGCGTGCCAAGCATGGGCGGCATCATTTATGCAGGCCCTGGCGCGGGCATTGTCGTCAGCGGCCTGCTGGCCAGCGGCATGGTCGCCTTGCACTGGACGGCGGCGAGCGGCTGGGTGATTCTGGGTGTGCTGGCGTTTACATTGTCAGCCGCTGTGTGGCACATATTGCGCGGCGGCGATGAGCGCCTGATGGCGCTGGGCGCGCGCGTCCCACAGGCGGCCGATCTGCCCCACGCGCCAGCAAGTCACGGTCCGGGTGAAATGACCGTGCTGACGCTGGCTTACGGCCTGGCCGGTTTTGGCTACATCATCACGGCCACCTTTTTGCCGGTGATTGCCCGCGCAGCACTGCCCGGTTCGGCCTGGCTGGACCTGTTCTGGCCAATCTTTGGTCTGGGTGTCATGCTTGGCGCGCTGCTGGCCACGCGCCTGCCGCATGGCGGCGACTTGCGCGTTCGACTGGGCGTTTGCTACGTGTTGCAGGCGCTGGGCATTGCTGCCAGCCTGTGGAGCCCGAGCCTGACCGGTTTCATCATCGGCAGCCTGTTGCTGGGCATTCCGTTTACCGCCATCACTTTTTTTGCGCTGCAGGAGGTGCGGCGCCTGCGCCCGGCCACGGCATCGAGTTTCATCGGCCTGCTGACCGCCGCCTACGGCGTGGGCCAGATTGCCGGTCCGCCGCTGGTGGCGTTGCTGCTCAGGCACAGCGCCACCACGGGCGAAGGCTTCACCCTGTCGCTTGAAATTGCCGCCAGCGCCCTGCTGGTCGGCGCGTCCCTGTATGCCTGGATGGTGCGCGCTTATCCGGTCCTGAAGTAACACGTTAAAATCACGGGTTCACCAGTGTGCCGTCCCGGCGCGCTGGTGTTTTCATTTTTCCGGGACCATGTAGAGGACTACCATGTATAAAAACCTCGCTGTCGCGCTCGTGGCCGCCTGTTGCATTGCACCCGCTTTTTCCCAAACTCAAGCGCCGCCCAAGGTGCTGAAAATAGCCTTCGTCTATGTCACGCCCGTTACCGACGCGGGCTGGGTGCATCAGCATGAAGAAGGCCGCAAGGCCGTGCAAGCTGCATTGGGCGACCAGGTCAAGACCCGCTTTGTCGAAAACGTCGCCGAGGGCGCCGACGCCGAACGCGTGATCCGCGACCTGGCCAGCCAGGGCAACCAGTTGATCTTCACCCCCAGCTTTGGCTACATGGAGCCCACGCTCAAGGTCGCCAAAGAGTTTCCCGACGTGAGGTTCGAATCCATCACCGGCTACAAGACTGCGCCCAACGTGGCGGTGGCCAATGCGCGCTATTACGAAGGCCGCTACCTGGCCGGCCTTGCCGCCGGCCGGCTGGCCACGAGCGCCGGTTATGTGGCGGGCTTTGCGATTCCCGAGGTGATCCAGGGCATCAACGCCTTCACGCTGGGCATGCGCTCGGTCAACCCGAAGGCAACCGTCAAGGTCGTCTGGCTGGGTGCCTGGTTTGACCCGCCGCGTGAGCGCGAAGCCGCCATGGCGCTGTTCAACCAGGGCGTCGAGGTGATGGCCTTTCACACCGGCTCGACTGCCGTGATGCGTGCGGCGCAAGAGCGCGGCAAGCTGGCGATTGCCTACCATTCCGACATGCGCCAGGTCGCGCCCGACGCGCAGGTGCTGGCCATTACCCACCAGTGGGGCAACTACTACACCGGCCGTGCCCAGGCCGTGCTGGAAGGCAGCTGGAAAAGCGCCGCGCTGTGGGGCGGCGTGAAGGAAGGCATGATCCGCGTCGACAGTTTTGGCCCCAAGGTGCCCCAAAAAGTGGCCGACGAAGTGCTGTCCCGCCAACGCGACATTGCCGCTGGCCGGCTGCATCCTTTCACGGCGCGCACGGCGCTGCTGGACAACCAGGGCCATGAAGTGCTGGCCGTCGGCAAAACGCTGAGCGATGAGCAGATTTTGACCATGAACTTCCTGGTGCAGGGCGTTCAGGGCACGCTGAATTAACAGGCATCAGGAACACCATGGGCTACCAGGTCAAAGAGATTTTTTACACCCTGCAGGGCGAAGGCAGCCATGCCGGCCGGCCGGCGGTTTTTTGCCGTTTCGCCGGCTGCAACCTGTGGTCGGGCCGCGAGCAGGACCGTGCCACGGCTGTTTGCCGGTTTTGCGACACTGATTTTGTCGGTACCGACGGCACGCTGGGCGGCAAGTTCAGGGACGCCGATGCGCTGGCGGGCCAGATCGAAGCCCAGTGGCCCGTGGGCGACAGCGCGCACCGCTTCGTCGTCATGACCGGCGGCGAGCCGTTGCTGCAGGTCGATGGGGCGCTGATCGAGGCGCTGCATGCACGCGGTTTCCAGATTGCGGTCGAAACCAACGGCACGATTGCCGCGCCGCCCGGCATTGACTGGGTCTGCGTCAGCCCCAAGGCCGGCGCGCCGTGGGTCCAGCGCGAAGGCGATGAACTGAAGGTCGTCTGGCCGCAGCCGGCGCTTGACTGGGCCGAACTGCAGGCCGCCCGCTTCACCCACCGCTACCTGCAGCCGATGGACAACCCCGACCGGCTGCGCAATACCGAAGCCTGCATTGCGCTGTGCCTGGCCCAGCCCGCCTGGCGGCTGAGCCTGCAAACCCACAAGATCACGGGCATCCGATGAACCACACTTTCTTGACGCCCATGGTCTGCGAGATCAGCCAGTCCTTCTTTTTCGACGCCGCGCATACGCTGGACCGCGCGATTGAAACCGCTGCCAGCCGGCGCATCCACGGCCACACCTACAACGCCGAGGTGTTTTTGACCGGCCAGCCCGACCCGGCCACCGGCATGGTGACCGACCTCGGGCTGGTCAGGCGCGAGCTGGCACTGCTGCGCGAACAGCTTGACCACCACCTGCTCGATGAAGTGCCGGGCCTGGGGCCAACGACGCTGGAAAACCTGTGCCAGTTCATCTTCAGCAAGCTGTTGCCCGCGCTGCCGACAGTGACCTCGGTGCGGGTCTGGCGCGTCTCGATTGGCGATGGCTGCCGGGTGACCCGGCCGCTGTGATCGGGTAATCTTGGCACGATGAAAGCCTTGCGCGCCCCGATTCTTTGTTTTCCCGATCCTGCGGTCCCCCGTGCGGTGCTCGAAGCCGACGGCCTGCTGGTTGTCGGTCCGGACGCCCGGGGCCGGCAGGTGGTGCAGGCGCTGGGCAGCTATGCCGAGCTGGCGACGCGTTTTGCCGATGTGCCCACCGAGCATTTTCCCGGCCGCATCATTGCGCCCGGTTTTGTCGACCTGCACATCCACTTTCCGCAAACCGATGTCATCGGCTCGCCGGCCGAGGGACTGCTGCCGTGGCTGGAAAACTACACCTTTCCGCATGAAAAAAGGTTCTCTGCGCCCGACTACAGTGCGCAAGCAGCTACGTTTTTCATAGCGGAACTGCTGCGCAACGGCGTGACGACAGCGCTGGCCTTTGCCACCTCGCATCCCGAATCGGTCGATGCGCTGTTTGCCGAGGCGCAACAGCACCAGCTCCGCCTGATCGCCGGGAAGGTGTTGATGGACCAGCACGCGCCCGACGGCGTGCGTGACGACACCGAACAAAGCCTGCGGGATACCGAAGCGCTGATCCAGCGCTGGCACGGCGTGGACCGGCTGGGTTACGCCATCACGCCGCGCTTCGTGCCCAGCTGCAGCGCCGCCCAGTTGCGCGGTGCGGGCGAACTGGCCGCCAGATATCCAGACGTGTGGATTCAGTCGCATGTCGCCGAGAACAAGGACGAAATCGCCTGGGTCCGCGCGTTGTACCCGCAAGCGCGCAGCTATCTGAGCGTGTACCAACAGTTCGGCCTGATGCGACCGCGCGCCCTCTATGCCCACTGCATACATTTCGACGACGAAGACCGCGCGCTGATGCGCAGCACAGGCGCCGCGGCCGCCGTCAGCCCGACCAGCAACCTGTTCCTGGGCAGCGGGTTTTTTGACTATGCCGGCGCTGACCGCGTGGGTTTTCATTACGGACTCGCCAGCGATGTCGGCGGCGGCACCTCCTTCAGCCCGTTTCACACCATGCTGGCGGCGTATTACGTCGGCCGGGAAGGGCAGACCAAGCCCGGCGTTTCATTAAGCCCGCAACACCTGTGGTGGCAGCACACGGCCGGCGCCGCGCAGGCGCTGGGCTTGTCGGGCGTTGTCGGCAACCTGCTGCCGGGCTGCGAGGCCGACTTTGTCGTGCTCAACCCGCAGGCCACGCCGTTGCTGGCGCGCAAGACCGCGCAGGCGGCCAGCCTGGACGAGCTGCTGTTTTCCATGATCGTGCTGGGCGACGACCGGCTGGTCGAGAAGACCGTGATTTCACAGGCCGGCGGTGTTGGCCAGGTGCAGCTTGTAAATTAATGATCAAATTGGCCTCTTGCGCACAGTGCGCAAGCATAATCAGCTATTAAAATAGTAGCAAATCATCGCCCGCACGGAGCGCTGCCACACCGTAGCCAAATGCCAGCTTCTTCAATCGACGTTGCCTACAATCACCGGCAACGCAAGGAACCTTCCCAATGAGCATCAAGAGCGACAAATGGATACGCCACATGGCCGAAACCACCGGCATGATCGAGCCTTTCGAGCCGAAACAGGTGCGCGAGCGAGACGGCCACAAGATCATCAGCTACGGCACGTCAAGCTACGGCTACGACATTCGCTGCGCGCCCGAGTTCAAGGTCTTCACCAACATCCACAGCACCGTGGTGGACCCGAAGAACTTTGATGAAAAAAGCTTTGTCGACATGCACGGCGACAGCTGCATCATTCCGCCGAACAGCTTCGCGCTGGCCCGCACGCTCGAATACTTTCGCATTCCGCGCAACGTGCTGACCATCTGCCTGGGCAAAAGCACCTATGCGCGCTGCGGCATCATCGTCAACGTCACGCCCTTTGAGCCCGAATGGGAAGGCTACGTGACGCTGGAATTTTCCAACACCACGCCGCTGCCGGCCCGCATCTATGCCGGAGAAGGCTGCGCGCAGGTGCTGTTTTTTGAAAGCGACAAGGACGATGTCTGCGAAATCAGTTACAAAGACCGGGGTGGCAAATACCAGGGGCAGGTCGGCGTGACGCTGCCCAAGGCCTGAAGTCCACCCACGAAAGGCAAGCAACCCATGAGAAATGACGACACCCGCTGCTGCGGAACCGGCACCTGCATGATCAATGCAGAAGGGATGTGCTGGTGTGGCCAGCGCTGGGACGGGGAGAAAATGTGCGCGCCGGGCTTGTCCAGCGAGCCGTCAGTCCAGGCAGCGCCTGACGCCGGGCGGCCTGAAACACCCCTGGAACTTCGGACGGTTGATCATCTGCCTGACGCATGAACCCCCTGAATGCCAAAAAACTCCTGCTGTCCAAATGGACGGCCGTGCAGCCGGTGCAAAAGGACAAGCATTTTCTGGTCACCAAGGTGATCGAGCCGCTGGTGGCAGCCGACAACGCGGAGTGGGTGGAAATCGAGGCGGTCTTTTCACGCGCCACGCAACGGGTTGCCTGGCGTGAGCTGCAAAACGAAGAAGTCTGGAAGCAGGGGTGGGTATGAAGGCCGTCCGCTTGAGGTCAACCCCGGCGGCGTGGCGTCGCCCGGGGCGCTTTGCTGGCCTGCTCATGGCCGGAATCACTGCAGGGAGCATGGCGATGGCTGTTGAAGAACCCCGGTTTGACGTGCTGACACAGGATGGCAGCTACGAAGTCCGCCGGTATGCGCCGGTCATCGTTGCCGAAACGCTCGTCGATGGCGACATGGACGCGGCGTCCAGCAAGGGCTTCAGGCTGATTGCCGACTACATCTTCGGCAACAACACGCTGGCGGCCACGGGCGCTGAAAACGCTTCCGAAAAAATCGCCATGACCGCGCCTGTCACCCTGGAGCCGGTGGCCCGCTCCGCAAAAATAGCCATGACCGCCCCGGTCACGGCGGAACCCGTGGCGGCTGATGCCTCCATGGCGACTGCCAGCCAGTGGCGCATTCATTTCGTGATGCCGGGCCAGTATTCGATGCAGACGCTGCCCAAACCGGTCAACGCGGCGGTCAGCCTGCGTGAACTGCCCGCCAGGACTTTTGCCGTGCTGGGTTACTCGGGCCTGAACACGGCATCCAAGGTGCAGCAAAAAACCGATGAACTGGCGGCCTGGATGCGGTCGCGACAACTGCAGCCCGTCGGCGCGCCGCTGCTGGCGCGCTATGACCCGCCGTGGACCCTGCCCATGTGGCGGCGAAACGAAATACAGGTGGAAGTCAAAAACCCCTGAACTTTCGGCGTTCACCGGCCATTTTTTTGCCGTCTGTTTCAGCCGTGGGCGGTGCTGCTGGCCGATGCATCAGCTTCCTGCCAGCGCACCGTTCCCCGGTAAGCATGCCAGCTTGCATGGCCGAGCAGCGGGCCGATCACCACCAGGCCCGCGCCCCAGGGCAGCAGCGCCAAGGCAATCAGCGTGGTGATGACCAACCCCCACAGCAGCATCACGCCGGGGCTTGAAAACACCACCCGGATGCTGGTAATGGCGGCTGAAATGGCATCGGTGTCGCGGTCCAGGATCATCGGGATGGACACCACGGCGGTCGAAAACACCAGCGCCGCAAACATTCCCCCCAGTACCAGGTAAACGGCGACGAATTCCCAGTTGTCGGGGTTGAACACGGCATTGAGCACCCCGGTGGTCGAAGGCATGCCGGTGTTGAAAAACACCGCGAACACCACCAGCGACGCCCGGCCCCACAGCAGTTCCAGCACGATCATCACCAGAATCAGCATGCTTATGCTGCGGATGTGGCTGTCCCAGCAGGTCAGCGATGCCCCGAGTTCGGGCGTGAGGCCTTGCTCGCGGCGGCGGCTGACTTCATACAGCCCCATTGCCAGGAAGGGGCCGACAAGCAGGCAGCCCGAGGCAATCGTCAGCGTGTATTCAGGCCGGGCGCGAAACACGGCGCCAAGCGTGACCGCCATGAGCCAGAAGCACAGGCCGTAAAACAGGCCGATGCCGGGGTGCGCCTTCAGGTCGCGCCATCCTGCGCCCAGCCAGGCAAAGGGCGCGCCCGGACCGAGCGGCTGCATCATGGCCTGCGGCCCGACCGGAGGCGGAGGCACATACGGCGCGGCCATGACGGGCAGGTCGTCGCGCAGAAGACGGGCTTGGGACGAAACGGTTGCGGGCGGCTTGCAGCCGTCGTCGCGGGAAGGGGGTGAGCGCATGGGGTTTTGGTTGAAAAGACGGGTCTGTCGTCAGGCGTCAGCCTAACCCGTTCCCCCGGCCCTGACCAGCAGGAAAGTACCAACAAGCGCTGCCGCTGCGGATTGACAGGGCCTGCGCCTCGCACTGCGGTTGGGCGGGCAGGGAGGCGGACGGACCTGGCCAGATCGCGGTCAGACATCCACACATGGACTTCGGAATGGGCCATCCCGGCGACAACGTGAAAAGTGCGCATGCAATGCTGTCCCGGGACAGGATAAAAAAAGCAGGAGAAACCGGATTTCAGGCGGCTTGGCGCTGTTCGAATTTTTCCTGGCAGGCAATGCAGCGCGGTGCTTCGGGGCTGGCTTGCAGCCTTGGCGCGGGGATGGGGGCTGCGCAGTTGATGCATTCGCCGTAGCTGCTTGAGTCGATGCGCGCCAGGGCCGCGTCGATCAGTGCCAGTTCGCTGGTTTCGCGCTCGCCAATGGCAAACTCCAGTTCGCGCTCGGTGGCCACCTGGGCGCTGGAGTCCTCGCGGCGATTGAAATGGTCGGCTGCCGCTTCGGCGCGGCCCAGCAGGCCGCCGCGCTGGTCGCTCATCTGCGCCAGCATGGCGGTGTGCATGGCGATCAGTTGCTGGCGGTAGGGCGTGGCTTGTTCTGGGGTCATTGAAAGGTCTCCTTGGTGGATTGAAATTGATCATGCGCCTGTCCGGGATTTCTGTCATTGACAAGAGTCAACGCGCATGAAAACACCCGTGAAGTGCCTGCATCGCATGCCTGCATGGGGTAATGCGCGGCGATTTTCAGCCATGTTGCCGCTGAATCCAGGCGCTGCTCGAAGAATTGCAGGTAAGCTTCCTTTCCACCGTGTCCCCATCCAATCTTCCTCCCCCTCCACCCCTTGCGCCGCGCACCCGCCGCGGCGCGCTGGCCCTGCCCGGCATCCGGAACATCGGCATGGCCCAGCCCCTGGACTGGCTGGCGCGCGGTGCCCGGGACATGCGGCGCGGCGGCTGGCTGAGCCTGCTGCACGGCTTGGTCCCTGCCGCGTTCGGTGGCCTGCTGGTGCTGCTGGCACGCGACCGGTTCTGGCTGCTGGCCGGTGCCTTTTCCGGTTTTCTGGTGGTGGCGCCGGTGCTGGCTACCAGCCTGTATGCCATCAGCCGGGCAATTGAACGCGGTGAGCCGGTCAATCTCCGGCTCATCGTCAACACTTGGACGCGCTGGCAGTTTTCGCGCTATGCGGCCAGGGGCGGCTACTGGAGCATGGTGCGCTTCGGCCTGCTGCTGGCCTTGGCCGGGACCGGCTGGGTGCTGACATCGGCCGCGCTGATCACCCTGCTGGCGCCCGAACCCGTCAACTCGCCGCTGGATTTCCTGCGCCACATCGTGCTGGCGCCAGGCCACTACGTCTTCGAGCTCTGGCTGACCATGGGCGGCCTGATGGCGGCGCCGATCTTTGCATCCAGCGTGATTGCCATGCCGCTGCTGCTCGACCGCCGGGTCGATGTGCTGCAGGCGGTGCTGACCAGCTGGCAGGCGGTGCTGACCAACCCGCTTCCACTGGTCTTGTGGGCGGCGCTGATCATGGTGCTGACGCTGCTCGGCCTGGGCACGCTGCTGCTGGGCCTGGTCGTGGTGCTGCCGCTGCTGGGCCATGCCAGCTGGCATGCCTACCGCGACCTGGTCGATGCCAGTGCGCTGCCCGAGCGCCTGCCGCCCGAGGGTGCCGCCTGATGTTCGGCTATTCAGAGGAGCAGGTGGCCGCCTTTGGACTGTCGTTCGGCGTCGGTGCGTTCATGCTCTACATGCTGTTCATCATCGGCCAGCTGGCCTGGTCGTCCAAGGCCGGAAAGTTTGGCACTTTCGTGATTTTTCTGGGCCTGGCCTTTGGCATGGTGGGCTTTGTCGCCAAGTACGTCATCCAGTGGATGCTGGAAAAGTAAACCCCTGATCTTTGCCTGCTGTGTTCGAGTTTCCGAACAAAAACTCCCTCCTGCGCAATATCTGTCTGCGTCAATAGCTATTAAATAAATAGCGTGTAAAAACCCTTGAAAATCAGGCTGGCCTTGGCGGGCGGATCAGTCTTGCCACAATCGGTCCATGAAAAATGACTTCAAGGGCAACAAGCAGGCCCTACCGCACAAGCTGTGCGCCGTTTGCGGCCGCACCATGACCTGGTGCAAGGCCTGGGCCAAAAACTGGGCCGACGTGCTTGACTGCTCGGATGCCTGCCGCGCCAGGAAAAATAAAAGCGGCGCAGCGGCATGACCGGCGAACACACGGCAGCGGCCGCAGCCACCCCCGCACCTCCCGGGCGGCTGCGCCATCTGGTCATCGTGCTGGGCGACCAGCTGGATGAACAGTCATCTGCCTTTGATGGCTTTGATGCCGAACGTGATTGCGTGTGGATGGCCGAAGTGGCCGAGGAATCCACCCACGTCTGGTCGGCCAAGCAGCGCATTGCCCTGTTTTTGAGCGCCATGCGCCACTTTGCCGAATCGCTGCGCGCCCGGGGCTGGACGGTTCACTACACCCGGCTGGACGACAGCGCCAATGGCGGCACGCTGGCGGCCCAATTGCACCGCGACATCGACACCCTGTCGCCCCAAGCGCTGGTCATGACCGCGCCGGGCGACTGGCGCGTGCTGCAGTCGATGCGCACTGCGGCAAACGCATCGGGCAAGCCGCTTGACTTGCGTGATGACCGGCATTTCTTCAGCACCGTGCGCGACTTTGCCGCGCATGCCGAGGGCCGCAAGCAGTTGCGGCTGGAATACTGGTACCGCGAGCTGCGCACCAAAAACGGCATTTTGATGGAAGGCGGCAAGCCGGCGGGCGGGCAGTGGAATTTTGATGCCGACAACCGCCAGTCCTTTGGCGCGGCCGGGCCGGGCGCGCTGCCGCCGCGCAGCTTTTTCGCGCCCGACGCGATCACGCAGGGCGTCATGGCGCTGGTCAATGCCCGCTTTTCCGGCCATCCTGGCACGCTGGACAGCTTTGGCTGGCCGGTCACCCGGGCGCAGGCGCTGCTGGCGCTCGATGGCTTCATTGCCCAGCGGCTGCCGCTGTTTGGCCAGTACGAAGACGCCATGTGGCATGGCGAGGCCTGGCTCTACCATTCGCACCTGTCGTCGTCGATGAACCTCAAGCTGCTGGGCGCGCGCGAAGTGGTGGCGGCGGCCGAGGCGGCCTGGCGGGCCGGGCATGCGCCGCTGGCGGCCGTGGAAGGCTTTGTCCGGCAAATCCTCGGCTGGCGCGAATTTGTGCGCGGCATCTACTGGACGCAAATGCCCGACTACGCCGGGTGCAACGAACTGGACGCGCAGCAGCCGCTGCCGGATTTTTACTGGACTGGCCAGACCGACATGGCCTGCCTGCGCGACGCCCTCACGCAAACCCTGGCGCACGGCTATGCGCACCACATCCAGCGCCTGATGGTCACCGGCCTGTATGCGCTGCTGTTGGGCGTCAGGCCGCAGGCGGTGCACGAGTGGTACTTGGCCGTGTATGTCGATGCGGTCGAATGGGTGGAAATGCCCAACGTGCTGGGCATGAGCCAGTTTGCCGACGGCGGGCTGATGGCCAGCAAGCCGTATGCCGCCACCGGCAAGTACATCCAGCGCATGAGCAACCACTGCAAGGGCTGCCGCTTCGACCCGGCCGAAGCCACGGGCGACAAGGCCTGCCCGTTCACCACCCTGTACTGGGATTTTTTGATGCGCCACGAACCCCGGCTGGCAAAAAACCCGCGCATGGCGCTGCAGGTGAAAAACATCGCCCGGCTGACCCCGGAAAAACGCGCCCTGATCCTTCAGCAAGCGCAGTCTCATCAAACGCTGGCCAGCCAGCCGCTATCGCCATGACCCCCTTTGTCTTTGAGCCGACCTTGCAGGCCGCCCATGCGCGCATCCAGGCGGTTCGCCCGCAGGACTATGCCCGCACGCGCAATGCCCTGGACGGCGCCGTCACCCGGCTCTCGCCTTACCTGACGCATGGTTTTGTCTCGCTGCCCGAGGTGCATGCGGGCGTGGATGCGGTGTATCCGCTCGATGACCAGCACAAGTTTGTCTTTGAGCTGGGCTGGCGCGCGTATTTCCAGCATGTCTGGCGCCATGTCGGCTCGGGCATTCACCATTCACTGCATGACGGCCTGCTGCCGGAGGCGGCCTATGCGCAAGTGATGCCGGACGATATCGTGCAGGGTAGGACTGGCGTGCCCGCCATCGACTGCGCGGTGCGCGAACTTTATGCCACCGGCTATCTGCACAACCATGCGCGCATGTGGCTGGCCAGCTATGTGGTGCACCTGCGAAAAGTTCACTGGCATGTCGGCGCCGAATGGCTGTATTCGCATTTGCTCGACGGTGATCTGGCTAGCAACCACCTGAGCTGGCAGTGGGTGGCCGGCACCGGCAGCAGCAAGCCGTATGTGTTCAATGCCGACAATGTGCAGCGTTTCGCCCCGGCCGCCTGGCACAGCCCGGGCAGCGTCATTGACACCTCTTATGAAGCGCTTGACCGCATTGCCCGCAGTGAAAAGCCGGCTGTTTTTGGACGCAATGGCGTCGCCGGCATCAGTCCGCCCGAGCGGTTCAGCCTGCCGCCACGGCCGGACGACTTCGCGCTGGTCGATGCACAGGCGGTGCACGGCAGGGATGTCTGGCTGGTGCATCCGTGGGCCTTGGGCGCATTGCCTGCCGACCTGCCCGCAGGCACGCTGGCGCTGGGCATTGCCGTGGCCGAGTTTCACCAGCAGCATCCCTGGACGGCGCAGCGCTGGGACTTCGTCACCCGCCGCATGCGTCAGCTGGCCCCGCTGTGCTGGCATGCCCCCGCGCAAACCATGGGCACGGCGCTGCGCGCAGCGCGTTCGGTGCATCTGCTGGCCGATCCGCACCTGCGGGAGCCGGGCACGCCCTGGTTGCCCGCTTCAGTCCAACAGCATGCTGCGCCGCGCTTGTTCACGCCGGTGGACGAACTCTGCGGCAGCTTTTCAAAATGGCGCGGCCGCACCCGTCTGGTTCGCTGACGACGGCCCGATGCCTGCGGTCAGTGCGCGGCCTGAAAGCCATGGCCGACCGGGCTGCAGTCAGAGGCCAGCCGCAGCTGCCAAATGGCAGTCTGAAGTGGCCGTTTGAAGTTGACAGACATCGTGGCGTGATGGCAAACCCGATCACTTGCAGCCGCAGGTTCGGGAAACCGCTTTTATCCTACGCGGTGACGCGAAAATGGCCGGATTTTCCGGAAAGCTCGACCAGTAGCATGGGCACAGCAATTAAATAAACAGCGGAGCCGGGCCATGGTTGCAAACCAATTAACAAAAGTTGACAAGTCGCCTTGCGGTGTTTGGCTGACGGTGGCTGCCTGCATGGCTTTTGTGGTCCTGCTGGCAGCCCTGTTTCAGGTGGTGACCGGACAGCTTGAACAGGCTGCCCTGCGCCAGGCACAGCACAACGCGGCGCAAGCCGCCCTTGCAGGCTGCGCAGCCAGCGACTCGGGCGCAGTACGCAGGCAATGCGTCGAACAGGTCAATGCAGGCTTCCTGCCCTATTCGACCTACCCCCAGATCGAGACCGATGCACTGGCTGGCGCGCCGGCCATTGCCAGTGCGCCAGGCTTTCAGCAGGCCGCTTTGACCCATCGTGATTCAAGCCGCATGCGACACAATGCCCAGCTGCAGCCCTTGCGCCCCACCTGATCCTCCTGAAGCTCAAGCCCATGACTGATTCAAAATCCTTTTCTGACCTGGCCGACCGCTTGGAGCAGGCGCGCCTGAAGGCCCTGCCGCTGGACTGGCCCGCCACCATGCCCGTGGACTTGCCGCAGGCCTATGCGGCCGCGCTGGCAGTGCGCGCAGCGCGAATCCGGGCTGGCGACGTGCCGGCGGGCTACAAGGTCGGCTTTACCAACCGCAACATCTGGCCGCATTACCAGGTTGATTCACCCATCTGGGGAACCGTCTGGCAAGGCAGCGTGACGCAGGCGACCTCCGATGCGCCCGATGCGGCGGTGCTGTCCCTTGACGGCTTGTGCGAGCCGCGTATCGAACCCGAAATTGTGTTTTGCCTGCGTGATGCGCCGCCCCCCGACTGCTCGGCAGACGAGCTGGTGGCGTCGCTCGACTGGGTGGCGCATGGTTTTGAAATCGTGCATACGCATTTTTCCCACTGGAAGTTCACCGCGGCCCAGGCCGTCGCCGATGCCGGCCTGCATGGCCTCCTGCTGGTCGGAGCGCGCATTCCGGTCCCGGCGGGCACGCCCACGGTCGATCTGGTCCAGGCGCTGGCCGGCCTGACCATTCGCCTGTACGGTGACGGTGCGCTGAAAGACGAAGGCCGGGGCGCCAATGTGCTCGATGGCCCGGTGCAGGCGCTGCTGCACTTCGTGCGGGAATTGCGTGCCACGCCTGGCGCGCCCGCCTTGAAAGCCGGCGACCTGGTGACCACCGGGACGCTGACCGATGCCCATCCGGTGGCGCCGGGGCAAACCTGGCAGACCCAGATCGAGTCGTCGGGTCCGGTGGGCGGCGCGCTTGCGGGGCTGACGGTTCGTTTTGAATAACCTTTCATGGATCACGCCAAATGGGTCTTGAAACCGGGCGGTCCATCCTGAATATTTTTCGACATGCGGGCAGCTGGACGCTGGCATTGGCCTGTTGACCACTTTGTACCCGGAGGCACCATGAAATGGGAAGGCAATCGAGAATCTGACAACGTCGAGGACCGGCGCAGCAACGGCGGCGGCGGTTTTGGCGGCGGCGGCCTGCTGGGTGGGCGCAGCATTGGCATCGGGACCATCGTCGTGGCCCTGGTGGGCGGCTGGATTTTCGGCATCAACCCGCTGACCCTTTTGAGCATGTTCAGCGGCGCAGGGGCGCCCACCGCACAGGTGCAGCAGCAAGCCCCCGCGCAGCGGCCGCCAGCCGACGACCGCATGGCCGCCTTCGTGTCCACCGTGCTGGCCGATACCGAAGACGTTTGGAAAGACGTGTTCGCCAAGGGTGGCGGCACCTACCAGGAGCCCCGGCTGGTGCTGTTTCGCGGCGCCACGCAAACCGCCTGCGGCCAGGGGCAGGCGGCCATGGGGCCTTTTTACTGCCCCGGCGACCAAAAGGTCTACATCGACCTCGGGTTTTACGAAACCCTGAAAAACAAGCTGGGCGCCCCCGGCGACTTTGCGCAGGCCTATGTGATCGCCCATGAAGTCGGCCACCATGTGCAGAACCTGCTGGGCATCAGCGAAAAAATGGAGCAGATGCGCGGCCGCGTCAGCAAGGTCGAGTACAACGCGCTGAGCGTTCGCCTGGAACTGCAGGCTGACTGCTTTGCCGGCGTCTGGGCCAACCATGCCCAGAGCGCCCGGCAGATCCTGGAGAAGGGCGATGTCGAGGAAGCCATGAATGCTGCGGCCCAGATTGGCGACGATGCATTGCAGCGCTCAAGCCGCGGTGCCGTGGTGCCTGAAAGCTTCACCCATGGCACGAGTTCCCAGCGTCAGCGGTGGTTCGACACCGGCCTGAAGAACGGCAGCGTCAAGGCCTGCGACACCTTTGGCGCCCGCAACCTGTAAGACTATTTCGACTGAAGGCCACCGCACTGGCGTCCGCTGGCCGACGCACCGTTTGATGAACTCCTGAATCCATAGCGGCTTGTGCAGACGGGTATTGCGCAAGCGGGTGATTTGATCATAATCAGACGGAACACAACCGCGAGACCCGACTTGCGATTGACCGGCTTGCCATGAGGTGCCAAGCCGGACAGCGCAGACCGCCCAGCTACCATCCATCCAATAGACCACCCTTCCATGAACATACTCCTGACCGGCGGTGCCGGCTATATCGGCAGCCATACCTGCGTCGCACTGATCGAGGCGGGCTTTACCCCGGTGATCCTGGACAACTTTTCCAACAGCCATCCGGCCGTGCTGGAGCGCCTGCAGCAGATCACCGGCCAGACCGTGGCGTGTGAAAAAGGCGATGTGCTCGACACGCCGTGGGTTGGCGACGTGCTTGGGCGCCACCGCATTGCTGCCGTGCTGCACTTTGCCGGCGACAAGGCGGTCGGCGAAAGCGTGGCCCGGCCGCTCAGGTACTACCGCAACAACATTGGCGGCGCGGTCAGCCTGCTGGAGGCGATGCAGTCGTCAAGTTGCAGGACGCTGGTGTTTTCGAGCAGCGCCACGGTGTATGGCGATCCGGCATCGGTGCCCATCACCGAAGGTTTTCCGCGCAGCCACACCAACCCCTACGGCCACACCAAGCTGGTGATCGAGGACATCCTGTCGGCGGTGCAGTCGTCCGACCCGTCCTGGCAGCTGGGCGTGCTGCGCTATTTCAATCCGGTTGGCGCGCACCAAAGCGGCCTGATCGGCGAAGACCCGAGCGGCATTCCCAACAACCTGATGCCTTTCGTGACGCAGGTGGCGATTGGCAAGCGGCCCTTCCTGAACGTGTACGGCAGTGACTATCCCACGCCGGACGGCACCGGCGTGCGCGACTATATCCACGTCCAGGACCTGGCCGAAGGGCATGTGGCCGCACTCCAGGCGCTGTTGGAAACCAAAAAAAGCTTTGCCGTGAACCTGGGAACCGGCCGCGGCAACAGCGTGCTGGAAGTGGTCAAGGCGTTTGAAAAGGCCAGCGGCCGTCCGGTCAACTACCAGATCGCCGCACGCCGGCCGGGTGATGTGGCGCAGTGCTATGCCGACCCGTCACTGGCGCATCGCCTGCTGGGCTGGACCGCCAGCCGCAGCCTGGCCGACATGTGCCTCGATGCCTGGCGCTGGCAAAGCGGCAACCCGGAAGGCTATCAATAAGGTTTAAACAGCCTTTTGCGCCCGACTGCATTGAGTTTTTAGCTATCAAATAAATAGCAAAAAGCAGTTTTTAGGATCCTTGCGCGACAGCAGCTCCGCTTGTGCGCTTATCCCGGAAAGGCCGCGTTGCGGTTCAACAGCATTACATCAGGGCTCATCGCGACCATGCGCGCGGGGCCGAAAATGGTGGCGAAGGCTACGTCCTTGGCATCCCGGCCATGGGCCAGGCGCACGATCTGGTCCAGCGGCGACATCGCGGTCGGATCGAACATTACCCAGCGCCCGCCCAGGTAAGCCTCAAAGACGGCATGAAAATCCGGCGGCGGTTCGTCGAACGTGGCATAGCCGCTGACCAGCCGGGCCGGAATGTTCAGCGCCCTGCAAAAGGTCACCGCCAGGTGTGCGAAGTCCCGGCAAACGCCGGCTCGCTGCATGAAGACTTCGCGCGCTGTCGTGGTGGCGTTGGTCGAGCCGATGCGGTAATCAATGTTGCCGCGCACCCATTCGCAAATGGCCTGCACGCGGGCGTAGCCCTGAGGCAACTGCCCAAACAGTTCAGCGGCATTCGGCCCCAGCAGGTCGGATTCGCAATAGCGGGTGGGCGTCAGGTAATGCAGCACATCGTCCGGTAGCTCGTGCACCGGCACTTCCGGCGCATTGACATCAGCGGGCTCGATCATGCGGTCGACCAAGGCGTGGTAGACCACTTTCAGCGGGCCGGGCTGGGCCTGAAAGCGCAAGAAGCGATTGCCCGACTGGCTGTCGCAATAGGTTCGAAAAGGCGTGGGCGGCTCGATCTGCAAATTTTCCTGAACCAGCGTCTGGCCCATGCCGTTGGCCACATGGATCAGAAACACAAACTCGGAAGGGCCATCGACGGCATAGTCCAGCGTCGAATCAATTTGCAACCGGTTGGTGTTGAATGGCTGCGCCACGGCGGCGGCGGGGGCCAGCTGGTCCTGAAACATCAAGGCAGTGCTGGGGTCGTTCATCAAGGTATCGTTCATCGGAGTTCCTGCGGGGCAATAGGATGGCTTGAGTCATGACTCAAGCAGTATCGAAAACTTATGAATTGAACCAGTTTGTGCAGAGCCGGCACATCGGCAGGCCGGAACTGGCGCTGTAGGACGAAGCCCGCCGTTGCAGGCTGTTGGAGCCGATTCAGCCTCGCTTGCGCACCTGGACGGTGACATCCATGCCCAGGAAGTCTCCTGGCGAACCGTCCCAGGATCCATGCAGCGGCTTGGCCAGGCTGGCATGGCGGGCCACCCCAACCGGAATGAGGTCGGTGCCGCCGATCAGGTTGTTGGTCGGATCGAACGGAATCCAGCCGGCGTCGGGCAGGTAGATCTGCACCCAGGCATGGGTGGAGCCGTTGCCATAACAATGCTGGTCCTCGGTGTCCAGCCACGGCGTGTACAGGTAGCCTGAAACGAAGCGTGCCGCATAGCCGAGCCGGCGCACCGCCTCGATCATCAGGGTCGCAAAATCCCGACAGGCGCCGCTTTTCAGCCGCAGCGTGTCATACGGCGTCTGCACCCCGGGATTGAGGCGCACATGGTAGGTCATGGTGTTGCGGATGTATTGCGTCATTTCCACCAGCAATTCCCGGGTTCCGGTGGTTTCGTCGGGCCGGATGAACTGGTTGGCCCAGTCCTGCAGGATGCCGCTGGGGTCGTCGTAGTAGGGCGTCAGATAATGGTGCAGCACCATGCGTTCTTCGTCGCCATACGCCAGCGGGAACTGCCGGGCGCGCGAACTCATGGGAAAGTTGACCGCTCGGGTGCCAGTGTGTTCGACCGAGGACATGCACACCACCTCCAGTTCATTCGCCGGGCTCTGCGGCTGGATCTTGGCGATGGAATTGGAATAGGCATCCTGAAACATGCGGATGTCCACCGGCGCAGGCGTGACCCGCAGGTCAGTGGCCAGGACCCGCAGGTCATGGCTGTCGCGCGGGCGGAACTGCACCCAGTGCTCGCCCAGCGTGACCTGCTGGGCATACCGGTAATGGGTGGTGTGGGTGATGTCGAAGATGGCGGACACATCAAGGCTCGGGAGTTGCAGACTGCAGAGCGTCCGCTTTTTGGCTGAACTGTGCAATCAGTGGCCGACAGGCAAGCCTGTCGGATGCGTCCTACCCGTCTTGACCGGGGTGCACGGTGCAACCGCCGCGGGCAGGCCTACAGCCGTGACAGCAATTCGGTTTTCTTGCCGTTGAAGTCTTCATCGCTGATGATGGCCCGGCTTCGCAGGTCGGCAAGCTTCTCGATCATCTGGAAAATGTCTGCATTGCCTGGCGTGGGGTTGCCAGGACCGGCCTGCAATCCCGGCTGGAGCGGAAAAGGGGCTTGCGCCGCGCAGGCTGCTGGCAAAAATTCACGAATGGCTGCCTGCGTTGAGTCGAAGCCGTTCGCGCTCCCGGCTACGTCAAGGTTGTGCTGCATGCCATTGACCGACACGACCGGCAGGCGGGTCACATCCACCAGTCCGTACTGGCTGGAAAAGGTGACCGAGCCGCTGAAGGACTGCTGCTGCGAAAAACCGCCGAGCTGGTGGTCCTGCGTGTCATAGACGGTGACGCTGCCATTCATTTCGATGGCCAGGCGGCGCGCTTGCGCAAAGTAGGCATAGCTCACGCCGTTCTGGGCGCCGGTGCTGTTGGGCCAGCGCAGGTCGGACGGCCACCAGTCGGGCGACGTGCCCGGGGCCGGCGCGGCAAACAGGCTGGCTGGAGGATTCATGGGCGCAGTGACGTTCTGGTACGCGTCGCCGGCATGGCTGGTTTGCTGCTGGCCGCCCTGGTTTTGCGACTGGAAGCTGCCGGTCCTGAGCAGTTCGGGCTGGCTGGCCACCAGCCTTGAAAGTTCGGCGCACAGGGCATCGACGCGACCCTTGAGCTGGTTGTTGAACATGTCGGACACCATGGTCATGCCGCCGCGCATCCACTGGCCGGAGCCGCTGAATTCGGGATGGTTGAACTGCGCCATGCTGCCGTTGCCGTTGATGACGGATTCGAGCATGCTCGCTACCGCCTCAGGGCTGAATCCGTGGCGCTGGGCGATGTCGTTGACGGCCTGGTGGCCGCTGTTTGAAAGTTGTTTCATGGGAGGGTTCAATTTTATGAAATGCAAAAAAAGGCGGCGGAAAATTCTCCGCCAAGGTTGTGGCGGGCCGGGTTTCAACGTGTTGACATGGACTGCCCGGAAGCACGGCGCATTGCCGCTCAAGTTTGGCAAACTGCCGCCACCTTGTTGCCTGGCCGCGATACGCCCTCCAGCGGCAGCGGTGTGACGGTCACCCGCACCTCGAGTTCCTGCTCGCCGCCGCCCAGCACCACGCCGCGCATCGGCGTGACATCGCTGAAGTCGCGGCCCCAGCCCAGGGTGATGTGCTCGTGCTGCACCAGGCAGCGGTTGGTCGGGTCAAAATCAACCCAGCCCGGACCTGGGCAAAAAACCGACACCCAGGCATGCGATGCATCGGCACCGATCAGGCGCGGCTGGCCGGCGGGCGGGTGCGTCAGGATGTAGCCGCTCATATAGCGCGCGGGCAGGCCCAGGCTGCGCAGGCAGCCGATCATCAACTGGGCAAAATCCTGGCAGACGCCCCGGCGGCCACGCAGGACCTCATCCAGCGGCGTGGAAATGTCGGTCGCGGTGTCGTCAAAATCGAACTCGTCAAAAATTCGCTGGGTCAGGTCGAGTGCGGCATCAAGCTGCGCCCGGCCCGGCGTGTAGCTGATGCGCGCAAACGCTTCGAGTTCCAGGCTGCAGCTCACGTGCGGCGAGGCATACAGAAAGCGGTAGGCATCAATCATGGCGGCATCCATGCCCTGTTGCAGCCGGTCGCGCAGGCTTTCCCAGGAAGCGCTTCCCTGGATGCCGTCCCGATCGGGCCGCTGCATCAGCGCAACCGTCGATTCGGCATGCACCATCAGGCTTTGGTGCGCTGCGGTGATGGTGACCTGACGGGTCTTGTTGCCAAAATAATCCATCCCGTCGATGCCATCGTTTTCTGTTGGCGTCACCCAGAGCGCATGCGACTCGATCTGCTGGTAGGGGAAGGACCTCGGCGTCATGTGCAGGTATTGCTGCGACAGCGTAACCGCGCTCCCGTAGGTCACCTGGGTTTCGTGAACAACGTGATAACGGGCGCGCACGGCAGTGCTCACGGGCAAGGGATTCATGCTGTTTGCGTCTTCGTTGGGTGGCTGCCGGTGTAGCTGAAGAATTGAACGCTGACCTGTTGCGACATTTGCGCGCTTGCCACCTGGATACGGCGGAGCAGGTCCATCAGGTGCGCATTGCCGCAATACAGGTCCGTGTCGGGCGCCAGCGACACCAACTCGTTCCTCAACAGGGCCAGTTCCTGTTCTCCGCACGGGCCGTAGGTCAGCGATATCTTTGTCAGGCTCTTGAGGACGCCTTCGAGCTGGAACAGAATCGAACGGGTATTGCTTTCGTCCAATAGCAGCAGGTCCAGCACCGGCAGCCATTCGGGCTGCGCCCGGTAGCGGGCACGGTAGGTGATGATGCAGTCGGACAGTTCCAGCAGCCAGTCCAGGTTGCCGTTGGCTTGCATGCCAAGCGCATGTTGCAGCGTCACGGCCTGGAACTGCAGGCGTTCCAGACGCCGCCCCAAGGACATGAAACGCCAGCCCAGGTCGCGGCTCATGCCGTCGAGGGCAAAGCCGGACATGGTCATCAGGGCGGTGGTGGCGTCATCAAGAATCGTCATCGCTTCTGACTGGGACAGCCGGGCGTCAGCGCCAGACACGCCTTGCACCATCTGGTTGAAGGCGCGCCAGTTGTCAACGGAAAAGCGTTCGCGCAACTGGCCGGCACTTTGGTAGAGCTGCTGCTGCTGCCTGGCCAGCCCCGGAACGTCTGGCGACGCCACTGCATGCATCAGTTCTGCCTTGATCATGGTGTCGCTCAGGAGAGATGCCACCTTGCCGGCCTGTGCCTGGCTTTGACCTGGCATGCTTTCCTTCAATTCGATCAGGCCGAACCAGGTACACAGCGCCACCACGGTTGGCCATTCGTCGCCGCGATTTGCCGGTCCCACATTGAACAGGAAATTCAGCGCGACGCGAAGCAGGCGGGCGGTGTTGTCGCAACGCTCTGCATTGCGGCCGAACCAGAAAAGATTTTCTGCCACACGGCTGGAAATATGGGTGTCGTCGCGGACCAGGTCCTGGTGCGTGATGGTGCGTTTGCGCAGACTGGGCACCTCGACGTGCTGGCTGGCCTGTATCCAGGTGTCCTTGCTGCCGCCACCACGCTGCATGGTGATGATGCGCGAATCCAGCCCTGTCGCCACGCGGGTCAGTCCGCCCGGCATCACGACGTAGCCTTTTGGCGTGGCGCAGGCGTAGACCCGAAGGCCAATGGCGCGGGCATTCAGGCCGCCGCCAGCATCATGATCCAACACCGGCGCCTGGGACAGCCGGACCAGTTCCTGTGCCACATAGTTTTTGGGATTGGCGCGCATCTTGTGGATGAACGCTGTACGCGCCTCTCCTGTCAGGTCTTTGCCAAAGATGGGAAATTCCCGGAGCTGGGGAAAGCTCGGCTTGATGATGAGCTGGTCGAGCCGGTTGATCACCACTTCCAGTGCAGCGGGTTCACCGCACCACCAGGTGGCCACCGACGGCATCTTGAGCGGCTCGTCCAGCAGGCGCTTGCACAGCGACGGCAGGAAGCCGAGCAGCGCACCCGACTCCAGCAGGCTCGACCCCAGGCTGTTGGCAATCAGCACATTGCCGCGCCGGGCGGCCTCGGTCAGTCCGGCCACGCCCAGCGCCGAGTCGGTGCGCAATTCAAGTGGGTCGCAGTAGTCATCGTCGACCCGGCGCATGACCACATGCACCCGCTGCAAGCCGGACAGTGTCTTGTGCCACACAATGCCGTCCCGCACCGTCAGGTCGCTGCCTTCAACCAGCGGCAATCCAAGATAGCGCGCCAGGTAGGCCTGCTCGTAATAGGTTTCGTTGTACGGCCCTGGCGTCAGCAGAACGATCAGCGGCGCTTCACTCTCGCGCAACGGTACTCCCCCTGGGCCACTGGCCGCGCATTGGCGCCCCCAGGTGGCCAGGCTGTCGCGCAGCGTGTCAAAGAAGCCGGCCAGGTGCTGGACGTTCAGGTCGCGCAGCAGATCAGGGAAGGTCCGCGAGATGACCGAGCGGTTTTCCAGCGCATACCCGGCGCCCGAGGGTGCCTGCGTCCGGTCGGCCACGGCCCACCAGCCGCCGTTGGGTGCCCGGGCCAGGTCGATGGCGTAAAAGTGCAGGGCGACGCCGTCCTTGTGCCGCATCCCATGGCATGGCCGCAGGAAGCCGGCGTGTCCGTGAATCAGTGCGGGCGGCAACAGCCTTTCTGCCAGCATTTTTTGCTCGCCGTAGACATCGATCAGCAGCCGGTTTATCAGCGTGGCACGCTGGATCACTGCGGCCTCAATGCCTGCCCACTCGCCCGGCGGCAGGATCATCGGCAGGACATTCAGGTCCCAGGGGCGCTGCATGCCTTTGTCATCGGTGTAGACGTTGTAGGTCACGCCGTTTTCACGCACCTGCCTTTGCACCGACTCGGTGCGTTTGCGCATGACGTCAGGCGTTTCGTGTGCCAGGCTGTCCAGGAAGGTGCGCCAATGCGCGCGTGGCTGGCCCGAGCGGTCCAGCATTTCATCAAAACTATCTGGCGCAGCCGGGTAACCGGCAAGTAGTTGATTCAACATCGGATCGGGTATTTCTCTTGCAAAAACGCGGATGACTCAAAAGCGAGGCATCCGCGTTGGGTGAGCGTGCAAGGATACAGTCAATAAGGCTGCCACCGTAAATCGAGCGTCATGGGGAAGCCTGGATTCAACTCCTCTTTGTACACGTTCATCGGTCCGGGCGTATGCCCGTGCGACCAAAAGCGCGCGAACCGGCGTGCCTCGGCCGCGTTGGCATTGATCGGCGAATGCGCTTCGCTGCGTCCGCCCGGATGCACGACGTGGTAAGTACAGCCGCCGATGGCGCGACCGCTCCAGGTGTCCACCAGGTCGAAGGTCAGCGGCGCCTGCACCCCAATGGTCGGGTGCAGGGCGGACCACGGGCTCCAGGCGCGAAAACGCACGCCGGCCACATACTCGCCCGGAACGCCGGTCGGATGCAGCGGCAGCATGCGTCCGTTGCAGGCGATCACATGGCGTCCGTCGGTCAACCCGCGTACCCGCAATTGCATGCGTTCCACCGATGAATCGACATAGCGCGCCGTGCCGCCGCCGGTCATTTCCTCGCCCAGCACATTCCACGGCTCGATGGCCTGGCGCAGTTCCATCTCCACGCCTTCATAGACCACGGTGCCAAAACGCGGAAACCGGAATTCGATGAACGGGTCGAACCAATGCTCTTCAAAGGCGTAACCCGAGGCGCGCAAATCCTTGACCACATCGCGGATGTCCTGTGCCACGAAATGCGGGAGCATCCAGCGGTCATGCAGCGCAGTGCCCCAGTGAACCAGTTTGGCCTGGTAGGGCTGGCGCCAGAAACGCGCCACCAGCGCGCGCAGCAGCAGCATTTGCAGCAGGCTCATTCGCTCATGCGGCGGCATCTCGAAGGCGCGGAATTCGACCAGCCCCAGGCGGCCGGTCGGGCCGTCAGGGGAATACAGCTTGTCGATGGAAAATTCCGAGCGATGGGTGTTGCCGGTCAGGTCAACCAGCAGGTTGCGCAGCAGGCGGTCCACCATCCAGGGCTTGTCGCCCGGCTGCAGGGTCGGCAGCACCTGGTCCATCTGCTGAAAGGCAATCGCCAGTTCGTACAGGTTGTCGTCGCGTGCCTCATCGACACGCGGCGCCTGGCTGGTCGGGCCGATAAAGGTGCCCGAAAACAGATACGACAGCGCCGGATGGTTCTGCCAGTAGGTGATCAGGCTTTTCAGCAGGTCGGGCCGGCGCAGCATCGGGCTGTCTTCGGCGGTCGCGCCGCCCAGCGTCGCGTGGTTGCCGCCGCCAGTGCCGGTATGGCGGCCATCGACCATGAATTTTTCAGTGCCCAGGCGCGTCAGCCGTGCCTCTTCATACAAGGTGGTCATGTTGTAGACCAGCTCGTTCCAGCTGGCCGCCGGGTGGATGTTCACCTCAATGACACCCGGATCGGGCGTGACGCTGAGCAGCTTGATGCGCGGGTCGCGCGGCGGCGGATAGCCTTCGATCCACAGCTTGAGCTTGAGCTTGGCCGCCGTGTTCTCGACCGACGTGACCAGCGCCAGGTAGTCTTCGATGCGTTTGACCGGGGGCATGAAGACATGCAGCCGGCCACCCCTTGCCTGCACGCACAGCGCGGTGTGGATGACTTCACTTGGCTCGGGCTGCTCGTCCGCAGGCGCCGGCTTCTTCGCCTTGGCCGTGTTCCGTTTTTCCTTTCGGCCGGCATCCAGCGGCGCTTGCGGTGCGAAAGGATCGACATCGAATTCAGGCTCTTTTTCGTCGGGCTGCACCCAGGGCAGCGCATTCAGCGGCAGACGCAGCCCCAGAGGCGAGTCTCCCTCGGTCAGGTAAAGATGCTCGCGCTTGAGCGGCCAGGGGGAGGTGCGCCAGGCGGTTCCCAGGGCAATGCTCGGGTCCAGGTCCCTGGGTTTGAGCGGCAGCACATAGCCCACGACCTGGCCCAGTCCGTCTTCAAGCAGGCGCGCCAGGCGTCGCCGCTGCTCCGGGGCCTTCAGGTCAACCTGCAGCGGGTCCAGGTTCACCGGCAGGCCTTGCTCCAGCCGGGCTTGTTGCAAGACGTCTTCATAGGCGGGAATCTGGCTGTGGGCCGGCAAGCCCAGCGCCTTGACCAATTCGGCGCTGAAACGCTCGGCCTCTTCGCTGCCATAGCCATCGGGGATGGCCTCGTCCGAGAACAGCGTGGGATCGAGCCACATCGGCTGGCCGTCAATGCGCCAGTAAATGTTCAGGGCCCAGCGCGGCAGGGGTTCGCCGGGATACCATTTTCCCTGGCCGTAATGCAGCATCCCGCCCGGTGCAAAGTGATTTTTCAGGCGATGCATGAGCTGACCGGCCAGTTCACGCTTCTTGTCGCCGTGCGCCAGGGTGTTCCATTCGGCGCCGTCCATGTCGTCGATGGACACAAAGGTCGGCTCGCCGCCCTGGGTCAGGCGCACATCCTGGCGCTTCAGGTCAGCGTCGACCTGCTGACCCAGCAGGTTGATTTTTTGCCAGTCTTCTTCCTTGTAAGGCTTGGTCACGCGCGGGTCTTCATGAATGCGCGTGATCGTCATTTCATGAAAGAACGTGACCTCGGCCTTGTCGGTAAAGCCGGTCACCGGCGCCGCCGACGAAGGCATGGCCGTGCAGGCCAGCGGAATATGGCCTTCGCTGGCCAGCATGCCCGATGTCGGGTCCAGCCCGATCCAGCCGGCGCCGGGAACATACACCTCGGTCCACGCATGCAGGTCGGTGAAGTCGACTTCGGTGCCGCTAGGGCCATCGAGCGAGGCCTGGTCGGCACGCAACTGGATCAGGTAACCCGACACGAACCGTGCGGCCAAACCCATCTCGCGCATGATCTGCACCAGCAGCCACCCGCTGTCGCGGCAGGAGCCCGAGCGTTTTTGCAACGTTTCTTCGGGTGTCTGCACGCCAGGCTCCATGCGCAGCAAGTACGCAATGTCGCCTTGCAGGCGTTGGTTCACCGCCACCAGAAAGTCGTTGGTTGCCAGGTTTTTCTTCAGCAGGTCGCGCCGTGCGTCTGCCACCCAGGCCACCAGCAATTCTCCGGGCTTGTCGGCCTTCAAATAGGGGCTGAGTTCGGCGGCCAGTTGCACCGGGTAGCTGAACGGGAAAAATTCGGCATATTTTTCGACGAAAAAATCAAACGGATTGATGACGGTCATGTCTGCCACCAGGTCAACCGTGAATTCGAGCTGGTTTGATTTTTCAGGGAACACGTAGCGGCCGATGTAATTGCCGTAGGGGTCCTGCTGCCAGTTGATGAAATGGTCTTCTGGCGTGACGGTCAGCGAATAGGAAAGAATCGGGGTTCGCGCATGGGGTGCCGGTCGCAGGCGAACCTCATGCGGTGACAGTGCGACCAGGCGATCGTAGTGGTAGCTGGTTTTGTGGTGCAGCGCAACACGGATGGCCATGGGAGGGTGCCTTTCAGTGGAAGATGGGAGGACGCAAATCAAGGTGTCTTGCAGGCAACAAAATCTTTGTTCCAGACGCAGGATTCATGCCTGCATGTCGCATTTATAGCAGCGATGCTCGGGCATCTCGGGCCACCTGCAACTTTCACGGCCTCGATCCTGCGGGTGATGTCGACCGGATGCCGGGTTGCCCCAATTTCAATGTGCATGATGCTCACTTGGCCAAAGATCGACGGGAAAATGAGGCCACACGGACTTTGGAAAAAGAAATATCAGAGGCAATCTTGTAGCCAAGCAGACCAAGGGTCAATTGCGCTGACATGTCTTGCCTGCGCAGGGGGGCGGCTTCACATCTGGAGGGTAGGGCCGCAACAGGCTTGCTGACCGTTTGCTCCTACGTTTTTTCTGCGCGGTGTCTGATGCGGCCCGCCCAGCCAATTTCATAGTGTAGGGCTTGCCCAGTTCAATCACGATTGTCAAAGGTAAACCATCCATGCAAATGCACATCCAGAAGACTGACTTGAAAGACATGGCGAAAAAAATGTGCAATCTCGATATCGCCTCGCTGGTTACAGTGGCCGAAGACGGGTTACTCGCTGCCCGCCCCATGAGCAACAACGCCGACGTTGACTTTGACGGCAAGTCCTACTATTTCACCTATGAAGCATCGGACAAGGTCAAGCAGATCAGTGGCAACCCTGAAGTGCAGTTGGCATTCGAGGGCGATGACAAACTTTATGTGACCGTCACCGGCCGGGCCGAACTGATCCGTGACAAGGCCGAATTTGACAAGCACTGGGTCCCTGAACTGGGGCAATGGTTTGCTCAAGGCACTGACACGCCGGGCATGGTGCTGCTGTGCGTCAAGGCCACGCACGCCAAGTATTGGCAGGACATGGAAATGGGGGAATGGCGGGCGTAGGTTGATGGCCTTCCTGCTGTTGAGGTTGAGGCGGATGTCGAACGTATCCAGACTGCGCTCGGCCATATGCCGGTTCCAGAAACAGGTGCATTGAAGACTATTTTTTGCCCTGCGTACGCAATTGGCATGGGTTGTTGGTGCCACGGGCTGACTGAACGGATCGGCCTGGGCCCGATGGAAAATAATCCAGTCGAGACATCAATCAGCGTTGATTTTCATGCCTTCACCAGGCATCGCAAAGGAAAGCCCAGTGTGAAACCAGTGCATGAACTGCTTGATACGGTCACATTCGACCACCGAATCACAATTCCTGAAATCTGGTGCTCGATGGCCATCGCGCGCTCAAGACTGCCGGCTGCATTTTGGCCTTGAACGCATGGTCAATGATGCTTTTCGCAGCACTGCCTGGCTTGAAGTCGTTTTGGCTGCGCATATGACCGGTGTCCAGGATTCGCTGACACAAGCGCCAGTGTCCGTTTGTTACGGTCTGCAAGGACGCAACCATGAGCCTGATTGACGTCACGTTCATCGTGCTCGGCCTGACGCTGGTGACGGCGCTGTTTACGCCAAAAACCAGCGTGCCTGCACCGGTCGTCTTTGCCTGTGCAGGCATTGCAGTCGGCGTGGTCTGGCACCTGATGCCGTTCCTGCCGGTGATTCGCGTGCCGCCGGACCTGGTGTTGTTCATCTTCCTGCCGCCGCTGCTGACGACAGCTGCGTATGCGTTGCCTTTGCAGACGTTTCGGCGCAACCTGCGGCCTATCGCACTGCTGGCTATCGGCCTCGTCCTCGCAACGATTGGCGCAGTTGCACTGATCGGCCATTTCCTTGTCGGACTGGGGTGGGCGGCTGCCGTTGTTCTCGGCGCCATCCTTGCTCCGCCTGATCCGGTTGCCGCCACCGCCGTGGCCGGCAAGACCGGACTGTCGCACCGGCTTGTGGTGATCCTTGAAGGTGAGGGACTGGTCAACGACGCGGTCGCCATCGTTGCCTACGGTGTCGCACTGGAGGCGCTGACCACCGGCAAGTTCGAAGCTACCCACGCGTTGCTGGCACTGCTTCAGGAGGTACCGATTGGTGTAGCCGTCGGGCTGGCGGCGGGCTGGATCGCCGGCTTGCTCAGGCGGCGTATCGACAGCGTGCCGCTCGAGATTGGCATTTCGCTCGCGACGCCCTACCTGGCCTACCACCTCGCCGACCGCTTTGGCGGCTCGGCCGTGCTGGCTGTGGTCACGCTGGGCTTTATGCTGCGATCCTCGTCGGCCCGGGTTTCTTCGCCCGTCGCGCGTCTCGCCGCACGCACGGTCTGGAGTTTCCTGCGCTATGTCAGTACCGCGCTGGTCTTCGTGCTGCTTGGGCTGCTGATCGGCGAGATTGCGGTTAACTGGCCGGGTTGGGCCGTGGTCCGTGCCGGCATCATTCTGGGCGCGGCTGTCATCGTTGTTCGCCTGGCCTGGATGCTGATGGTGCCGCGTTTGGTGGCGATCTTCGGTATCGGCCATGATTCTGTACCGTCGCTCGGCGAGCGGTTCGTGCTGGGCTGGGCCGGCATGCGCGGCGTGGTTTCGCTCGCACTGGCGCTGGCCCTGCCGCTGGCCTTCGGCGGGGACGGGGAACTCCGGAGCACGATCATCTTCCTGACGCTGATCGTCATCATCGCCACGCTGTTGTTCCAGGGCATCACGCTACTGCCGCTGGTCCAGCGTCTGCAGGTCGGCGACCCGGACCGGGAAGCGCGCGAGGAGTGCAGCGCGCGGATTCGAGCGCGACGGGCCAGCATCGCCGCCGTGAAAAAGTCGGGCGGTGGTTCCGGGGATCTGATCGCGCGGCTGGAATCGGGCAGTATCGGCATCGCAAGCGCAGGAGCGCTGGGCCGCCATGCAGAGCATGGCCCGGCGCTGCTGCAGGCACTCGATGCGCAGCGCAAGGTCGTCAACAGCCTGCGCGATGCCGGCCGGATGGGCAGTGCGCTGGCCGAGCGCCTGGACACAGAGCTTGACCTCGATGCAATGAATGCAACAGGTGACGGGGCCCGGCTTACCAATGCTGGCGAAGAGTGAAATTTCCCCCAACTGGACGGCCTTCGGGCGTGGCGTTTTGCATTGATTGGGCTGCGCCTGCCGGTGCCGACATAGAAGCAAAGAACAACTAAGTTATGGACCGTGATCATGACACGAGGGAGCCTCAAACGCTTACCCTTTGGAGGTTAGGGGGGCTTGAAAGTCTGGAGCCTTTGACTGCGGGAAACCGACCGATATTTCACGTGGACAAAAAATCCCCATTTCAAACGCTATTCAAATGTCGGGCCGTGCCTGCATGGTGAAATTTATTTGAAACAGGTCAGGAATCTGACCCACACCCACTGGGCAGCGGGGCTGAACGGCAGTGTTTTTCTCAAGAATCAATTAGCGCGTGTTGATCCTGGTGCTAACCCAAAAAAAATCCGCTATGGTTTAGATAGCGGACTTTTGTTTTTTGTATTGGTGCCGGAGAGATGAATCGAACACCCGACCTTCTCATTACGAATGAGCTGCTCTACCGACTGAGCTACACCGGCTTAAGCCCTCAATTATAGCCCGGCGTGGTAGGCGGTTACGCGGTCGACTTCATTTTTAGAGCCCAGGATCACGCTGACACGCTCGTGCAGTTTGGTCGGCTGGAGGTCAAGTATGCGCTGTTTGCCGTTGGTGGCGGCGCCTCCGGCCTGCTCGATGAGCCAGCTCATCGGGTTGGCTTCGTACATCAGGCGCAGCTTGCCGGCTTTTTGCGGCTCGCGCTTGTCCCACGGGTACAAAAATACGCCGCCCCGGCACAGGATGCGGTGCACGTCGGCGACCATGGAGGCAATCCAGCGCATGTTGAAGTCCTTGCCGCGCGGTCCTTCCTTGCCCTGCAGGCATTCGTCGATGTAGCGCTTGACCGGTTCGTCCCAGTGCCGCATGTTGCTCATGTTGATGGCAAATTCCTGGGTGTCAGCCGGAATCCGGACGTTTTCTTCCGTGAGCAGGAACGAGCCCTGTTCACGGTCGAGGGTGAACATGGCCACACCGTCGCCCACGGTCAGCACCAGTGTGGTCTGCGGACCGTAGACGCAGTAACCCGCCGCCACCTGACTGGAGCCGGCCTGCAGGAAATCGCTTTCCTCGACGCCGTGGTGGCCCTCGGCCTTTTTCAGCACACTGAAGATGGTGCCGATACTGACATTGACGTCGATGTTGCTGGAACCATCGAGCGGGTCGAACATCAGCAGGTATTCGCCCTGCGGATAGCGGTTCGGCACCACGTAGATGCTGTCCATTTCTTCCGAGGCCATGGCCGCCAGATGACCGCCCCATTCGTTCGCCTCGATCAGCACTTCATTGGCGATGATGTCGAGCTTTTTCTGGATCTCGCCCTGCACGTTTTCACTGCCGGCCGTGCCCATCACGTCACCGAGAGCGCCTTTGTTGACAGCCTGGCTGATGCCTTTACAGGCGCGGGCCACCACTTCGATCAGCAGGCGCAACTCGGGCGGAATGTGGCCGTCGAGGCGTTGCTGCTCGACCAGATAGCGCGTAAGGGAAATATTTTTGGGCATCAAGAACTCCGTGGACAGGGTGAGGAGGGTGAGTGGATCGCAAGCCGGCTCAATGGCCCAGCGCGCGCGCGACCACTTCGTGCGTGTCTTTGCTCAGGTCGGAGCGGGCGGCCACGCGGGCAATTGCCTGGTGCGCCTGGCTGCGGTAGGGCTCGGCCAGTTTGCTCCAGCGGTCCAGCGCGCGTGCCAGCCGGGCGGCGACCTGCGGGTTGAGGGCGTCAAGTTCAATGACGCGTTCGCACCAGAAGGTGTAGCCGGCCCCGTCAAGCCGGTGAAAACCAGCTGGATTGCCCTGGCAGAAGGTGCTGACCACGCTGCGCACGCGGTTCGGATTTTTCAGGCTGAAGTCAGCATGCTTCATGAGTTGCCTGACCGCCGGCAGGATGTTGCCGCCGCGGTCGGGCGCGCCGGTTTGCAGGCTGAACCATTTGTCGATGACGAGGGGCTCGTCCTTGAACATGGCATGGAACAGGGCCAGTGCCTGGGTAGCCAGCGGATGGCTGCTCGAAACCAGAGCCGCCAGGGCGTTGAAGCGGTCGGTCATGTTGCCGGCGTCCTTGAAACGCTGCAGCGTCTTGCCGGGCCAGACGGTGTCGCCGCTGGCTTGGGCTGCCAGGCACAGATGCGTCAGTGCCATGCCGGCCAGCGCGCGCCGGCCGCTCGACACCGGGTCGGGCGTGTAGGCGCCGGTGTCGTGGTTCGCTTCGTACGCCGCTTCCCAGTCGGCTTGCAGTGCGGTGGAAAGCTGCTGGCGCATGGCTTCGCGCACGGCATGGATGTGCTGCGGATCGACCACGTCGAGCTGTTCGGCCAGGTACGTTTCCGACGGCAGCGTCAGCACCAGGTCCTTGAAGGCCGAATCGAGCGACGGATGGCGCAATACCTCGCGCATGGCGTCCAGATAAGCATCATTTAGCACGTTTGCGCATGATGCGTCTGCGCTGGTAGCTATATTTTTAATAGCGCTTACGGCTTGGTTGACAGCCAGTCGCTGGCCGGCTTCCCAGCGGTTGAAAGGGTCGCTGTCGTGTGCCAGCAGATGCAGCAGTTGCGCATCGGTATAGGCAAAATCCAGCACGACCGGCGCGGTGAAGCCGCGCAAGATGGACGGAACCGGTTCGGCGTCGATGTTGACGAAGGTGAAGCTTTCGTGCGCCTGCGTCAGCACGACGGTGCGCGTTCCTGCCGCCGGAACGGTTTCGCCGTCCAGTTGCAGCGGCACATCCTGGCCGTCCACGCCAAGCAGGCCCAGGCTGACCGGAATCACGAACGGCTCCTTGACCGGCTGGCCCTGCGTAGGCGCGCAGCTTTGCGCCAGCGTGAGCGTGTAACTGCGCGCGGCGGCGTCGTACACGCCCTGCGCTTGCAGGCGAGGCGTGCCGGCCTGGCTGTACCAGCGTTTGAACTGCGGCAACAGGCGCGACAGGTCGGACGCCGGATTGGCGTCGGCAATGGCTTGTGCAAAATCGTCGCAGGTTACGGCGTTGCCGTCGTGCCGCTCGAAGTAGAGCGTCATGCCCTTGGCAAAACCGTCCCGACCCACCAGCGTCTGCATCATGCGGACGACTTCGGCGCCTTTTTCGTAGATGGTGACGGTGTAGAAGTTGCTGATCTCGATATAGCTGTCGGGCCGCACCGGATGCGCCATCGGGCCGGCGTCTTCGGGGAACTGGGCGGTGCGCAGCACGCGAACGTCCTCGATGCGCTTGACGGCGCGGGCTGAACGCTCGGCGCACAAATCCTGCGAAAACTCCTGGTCGCGGAACACCGTCAGGCCTTCTTTCAGGCTCAGCTGGAACCAGTCGCGGCAGGTGATGCGGTTGCCGGTCCAGTTGTGGAAGTACTCATGGCCGACGACGCTTTCGATGTTCGAGAAATCAACGTCGGTGGCGGTGGCCTGGTTCGCCAGCACGTACTTGGTGTTGAAGATGTTCAGGCCCTTGTTTTCCATGGCGCCCATGTTGAAGTCGCTGGTGGCGACGATCATGAAGCGCTCCAGGTCAAGCTTCAAGCCAAAGCGGGCTTCGTCCCAGGCGACCGAATGCATCAGCGAGACCATGGCGTGTTCGGTCTTGTCCAGGTCGCCGGGCCGCACATAGACCTGCAGCAAATGCTCTTTGCCAGCGCGCGTGGTGATGCGCTGCTCCCGCGCCACCAATTGGCCGGCCACCAGCGCAAACAGGTAGCTTGGCTTGCGGTGTGGATCGACCCATTTGGCGAAATGCCGCGCGCCGTTGGGGCCGTCGTCCAGCGGCCCGTGCGCCACCAGGTTGCCGTTGGACAGCAGCACCGGGTAGTTCGCCTTGTCAGCGCGCAGCGTGACGCTGAAGCTGGCCATCACGTCCGGACGGTCCAGGAAGTAGGTGATGCGCCGAAAGCCCTCGGCTTCGCACTGCGTGAAGAACGAGTCGTTGCTGACGTACAGGCCCATCAGCTTGGTGTTCTTGGCCGGGCAGGTGGTGGTGAAGATTTCCAGCTCGAACGCATCGGGCAGGTCGCACAGCACCAGCTGGCCGCCTTCCATCTTGAACGACGTGCCTTGCCCGTTGACCATCACCCGCGCCAGGTTGAGTTCCTCGCCGTCCAGCCGGAGCGGCTGCGCCGGCACCTCCGGGTTGCGGCGCAACCGCATCTTGTTGAGCACGCGCGTTTTGGCTGGGTCCAGGTCAAAGCACAGGTCGACCGTGTCGATCCAGTAGGCCGGGGCGGTGTAGTCAGCGCGGTTGATGACCACGGCGGTGCCGGGTCCTGTTCCGTCAAGCATTTGCAGCATGGCTGGTTCCTCAAAAATCCAGAAATTCAAAACGGGCGGCAGGCGCCGCCATCAGACGCCCTGTTTCAGGGACGCTTCAATAAACGGATCCAGGTCGCCGTCCAGCACTTTTTGCGTGGCCGAGGTTTCATAGTTGGTGCGCAGGTCCTTGATGCGGCTGTTGTCCAGCACATAGCTGCGGATCTGGTGGCCCCAACCGACGTCGGTCTTGGTGTCTTCAAGCTTTTGCTGCGCTTCCTGCTGCTTGCGCAGCTCGAAGTCGTACAGCCGCGAGCGCAGGCGTTTCCAGGCGACATCGCGGTTGCCGTGCTGCGAGCGGCCTTCCTGGCACTGCACGACGATGCCGGTCGGGATGTGCGTCAGGCGAACAGCCGAGTCGGTCTTGTTGATGTGCTGGCCACCGGCGCCGCTGGCGCGGTAGGTGTCGGTGCGCACGTCGGCCGGGTTGATGTCGATCTCGATCGAATCGTCAATCTCGGGATAGACGAACACCGAGGCAAACGAGGTGTGGCGTCCGCCCGACGAGTCGAACGGTGACTTGCGGACCAGCCGGTGCACGCCGGTTTCGGTGCGCAGCAGGCCAAAGGCGTACTCGCCCTCGATCTTGATGGTCGCGCCCTTGATGCCAGCGGTGTCGCCCACAGACTCGTCTTCGATCGTGGTCTTGAAGCCCTTGCGCTCGGCGTACTTCAGGTACTGGCGCAGCAGCATGCTGGCCCAGTCGCAGGCTTCGGTGCCGCCGGCGCCGGCCTGGATGTCGAGGAAGCAATTGAGCGGATCGGCCGGGTTGTTGAACATCCGGCGGAATTCCATTTTTTCGACTTCTGCGGCCACCAGGGCGGCTTCGCCCTCAATGGCGCGCATGCCGGCTTCGTCGTTGTCGTCCTTCGACATTTCAAACAGCTCGGTGTTGTCAAGCAGTTCCTGCTCCAGCCGGTCCAGGATCAGCACCACGTCTTCGAGCGATTTTTTTTCGCGGCCGAGTTCCTGCGCGCGCTTGGGGTTGTCCCAGACCTTCGGGTCTTCGAGCGCGGCGTTGACTTCGTTCAGTTTTCGGGCTTTGGCAGGGTAGTCAAAGATACCCCCTGAGTTCATTCACCCGGTTGCTCAGGTCCTCGATCTGGTTGGCAATGGTGTTGATGTGTTCTGCGTCCATGGGGAAAAGTCCTGTCGTTGTCTGAATTCAATCGGCCATTTTCTCATGCTCCCGGCCGTCTGCCGCGTGCCTGCTTGCAGGCCGGCGCGCGGGCAGGTCAAAGGGGCGCGGTGGCCGGCACCGCCAGCGGCAGCGTGACGCTGAACAGCGCGCCTTCGGCCTCGCGGCTCTGCACGCTGATGGTTCCGCCGTGCGCTTCGACCAGCTGCCGGGTGATGTACAGCCCCAGCCCCAGGCCGGTCGTGCTGTCGTCCTGGCCCACGGCCCGCTCGAAAGGATCGAAGATACGCTGCTGGTCCCGGGCCGGTATGCCCTTTCCCTGGTCGCGAACGTGAAGGACCACGCTGTCGCCCAGCAGGACCAGGCTGACCTCCACCGGCTTGCCGTTGCCGTAGCGCAGTGCATTCGTCAGCAGGTTGGTCACCACCTGCTCGATCCTGAATTCGTCCCAGCAACCGGTCACCGGCTGGTCGGCATGCAGGGTGATGGCGCTGCCCGCAGCCTGTGCCTGGTGGCTCAGGTTGCCCGTCACGCGGCAGAGCAATCCCGGCAAATCGACCGGGCCGGGACGGATCGACAGCCGGTTGCTGCGGATACGCGTGACATCGAGCATGTCGTCGATCAGTCGCACCATGCTCTGGACCTGGCGCTGGTCACGCGCGACCATTTTTTCCAGGTAGGCAGCATCGAAAACGGCCACCTTGCCGCGCTCCAGCAGCATTTTGCGCATCTGGACATCCATGAAGAGCGTGTTCAGCGGCGTTCGCAGTTCATGCGCCACCACTGACATGAACTCGTCGCGCATGTTCAAGGCCTTTTGCAGTGCCATCTGCGTGGCCTGCAGGTTCTCCAGCAGCGCGTCCTGCTCCTGCCTGCTTTTTTCAAGCGCCAGCACCTGGCGCCGGGTTTCCAGGCGCTGCCGGTAAAGCAGGGCAAACACATTCACCTTGGACTGCACCGCCTGCACATCGAGCGGCTTGTACAAAAAGTCGACGGCGCCGCTTTCATAACCCTTGAACGCGAAGTTCGACTCCTTGCCCGCCGCTGTGACGAAGACGATGGGAATGTGGCGCGTTTTTTCCGTGCCGCGCATCAGTTCGGCCAGCTCGAAGCCGTTCATGCCAGGCATCTGGACATCCAGGATGGCCAGCGCAAATTCATGGGTCAGCAGCAAGGCCAGCGCTTCCTCGCCGCTGGACGCCTCAAAAACCGTCCGGCCTTCCAGACGGATGACGGCTTCAAGCGCCAGCAGGTTGTCGGGCAGGTCGTCAACGATCAGGACATTGACGTTGTTGTCGTTCAGCATGAATTCTTTCCCATTTCCAGCAGCAGGCGGTGGATGCTTTTCAAATCAAGAATCAGGTCGGGCTGGCGCAGGCGAATGGCCGCTTCGGGCATCACGGGCATGCGCGCCTCGGCCGGGTCCTGCACCACGGTCAGTCCGCCTTGCCGGCCGATTTTATCCAGCCCCTTGGCGCCGTCCGCATTGGCGCCGGTCAGCACGATTCCGGCAAGGTGCAAGCCGTAGGCATCGGCTGCCGACTCCATCAGCACATCGATCGACGGACGCGAAAAATGCACTTGTGCCTCGCAGCTCAGGGACAGCGAATGGTCCGTCTCGACCAATAAATGGTAGCCCGGCGGCGCAAAGTAGAGCGTTCCCGGTACCAGCGTTTCCTTGTCTGCCGCCTCCCGTACCTGCAAGAACATGCGCCGCTGGAAAATCTCCGCCAGCTGGCTGTGATGGCTTTCGGACAAGTGCAGCACCACCACCAGCGGCACGCCAAAGCTGGCGGGCAGTCCGGGCAGGATGTCCATCAGCGCGTCCACGCCGCCGGCCGAAGCGCCGATCACCACCGCCTTGACGCGCTGCAATTTCGCCTGGGTGATCTCGTTCATCACCCCAGCCCCGGCCGTTTGCGAAAGATGCGCTCGGCGCGCACCAGCGGCTCGAAACGGGTGGCATAGCTGGAAAAATCAATGGTTTCCTTGCTGCCCAGGCCCAGGAAGCCGCGATGCCCCAGCGATTCGTGAAACAGGCCAAAGGCGCGGTCCTGCAGTTTCTTGGTGAAATAGATCAGTACATTGCGGCACAGCACCAGCTGGGTTTCCGAAAACACGCTGTCCGTGGCCAGGCTGTGGTCGGCAAAGACGATGTTTTCGCGCAGTGACTTGTCGAAGATGGCCGCCGCGTAGGCGGCGGTGTAGTAGTCGCCAAAGGCCCGCTTGCCGCCGGACTGCTGGTAGTTGGCGGTGAAGCCACGGATGCTGCTCAGGGGAAAGATGCCTTGCCGTGCCTTGTCCAGGGACGCGGGGTTGATGTCGGTGGCATAGATCAGTGAACGCTCCAGCAAGCCTTCCTCACGCAGCAAGATAGCCAGCGAATACACCTCTTCCCCGGTGCTGCAGCCGGCGATCCACACCTTGAGGGAGGCATAGGTGCGCAGGTGCGGCACCACCTGCTGGCGCAGGGCCAGAAAAAAAGACGGATCGCGAAACATTTCACTGACCGGTATCGTCAGGTACTGGAGCACCTGCTGGAACACCCTCGGGTCGTGCACCACCCGGGACTGCAGCTCGGAAATGCTCGGGCAGGCCAGTTGCGTCAGCGCATACAGCACGCGGCGTTTTTGCGAGGCGCCGGAATAATCGCGGAAATCGTAGCTGTACTTGAGGTAAATCGCCTCCATCAGGCGCGTGAGCTCGATGTCGGTTGTGGTGGGGGCCGTAGTGGCGGCCTGGGGGGTATTGCCCGGTTCAGCCACCGGGCCGATCGCCGCCGGTGGTCCTGACAGGCTGGTTTTTTGGGCCATGGCTCAAGTCCGCCCGGCCACGGGCATCCATACCCTGAGCAGGGAAAACAGCCGGTCCAGGTCGATCGGCTTGGCCAGGTAGTCGTTGGCGCCGGCCGCGAGGCACTGTTCCTGGTCGTCCTTCATGGCTTTGGCGGTCACCGCGATGATGGGAAGTTTTTGCAAACGTGGATTCTGGCGGATGCGGCGCATGGCTTCAAGCCCGTCCATGCCGGGCATCATGATGTCCATGAGCACCAGCTCGATGCCCGGCACCGCGTCGAGCCGCTCCAGCGCCTCAAAGCCGTTGCGACCGATTTCCACCACGAAGCCCTTTTGCTCCAGTGCGCTGGTCAGCGAAAAAATGTTGCGCACGTCGTCATCGACCAGCAGGATTTTCCGGCCCTCGAACACCTCGTCGCGGCTGCGGGCGGTTTTCAGCAGTTGCTGCTGTTCGGCCGACAGGCTGGACTCCACCTTGTGCAGGAACAGCGTGACTTCATCGAGCAGGCGCTCGGGGGAATGCGCGCCCTTGATGATGATGGAGCGCGAGTATTTCAGCAGGTCGGCCTCTTCGGCGCGGCTCAGACTGCGGCCGGTGTACACGATCACTGGTGGAAACGAGCAGATGTCGCCCGCCGACATGCGCCTGAGCAGTTCATTGCCCTGCATGTCGGGCAGCTTCAAGTCCACGATCATGCAGTCGAAGATCGTGCTGGCCAGCAGGGCCAGCGCTTCGGCGCCGGTCCGTACCGCAGTGATATTGACCTCGTTGTCGGCAATCAGCCGGATCACGCTTTCACGCTGCAGTTCGTCGTCTTCCACCAGCAGCACACGCTTGAGCTTTTGCGTCAGCCTGTTTTCCAGGGTGGTGAACACCTCCTTCAGCTGTTCGCGGCTCGACGGCTTGACGGCATAGCCCACGGCGCCCAGCAGCATGGCGGCTTCCCGGTGGTCCTGGCCGGACACCACATGCACCGGAATATGGCGTGTCCGGGGCGTTTCCTTGAAGCGCTGCAGCACCGACAGGCCCGAGCGGTCCGGCAGGCCCATGTCGAGCAGCACCGCATCGGGCATGAACTGCTCGGCCAGCATGAACCCGTCTTCGCCGCTGTGCGCCACCAGGCAGTTGAAGCCCAGCTCGTGCGCCAGGTCGTACAGGATGCGGGCGAAGACCGCGTCGTCCTCGATCACCAGCACCACCCGGCCCTTGCCCTTCATGAAGCGGTCATCGGCAAAAGCCGGCAGCGCAGGCTGCGATGGGGCGGATGGCGTTGCCTGGCCCGGCGCCTGACCAGCGGGCTGAACCGCAGGCTGCGCGGCGGCTGGCGGCTGGTCGGACAAATTGTCGAGCGGCGCGGGCAGGGCGGCAGGCAGGTGCAGCGTGAAGGTGCTGCCCTGGCCGGGAACGCTTTGCACCGAAATCGAGCCGCCCAGCAGCAGGCTCAGGTCGCGTGAGATCGACAGCCCCAGCCCGGTGCCGCCGTAGCGCCGGCTGGTGGTGCCGTCGGCTTGGCGGAAGGCATCGAAAATGATGTCCTGCTGCTCCTGGCCAATGCCAATGCCCGAATCCTGCACCGCCAGCGCAATGCCGCCGGCGGCTTCGGGCGCCACCTGCAGGCGGACAGCGCCGGTTTCGGTGAACTTGAGCGCATTCGACAGCAGGTTTTTCAAAATCTGCTCGACGCGCTGGCGGTCGGTCAGCAGGACCGCCGGCGTGCCCGGCGCGATCTGCACGTCAAAGGTCAGCTTTTTCTGCCGGGCGAGCGGCTCGAAGCTGGTCTTGAGCGCATCGACCACGGTGGCCAGCGTGACCTGTTCCGGCACCAGTTCGAGCTTGCCGGCTTCAACCTTGGAAATGTCCAGGATGTCATTGATCAGGTTCAGTAGGTCATTGCCGGCCGAATGGATGGCCCGGGCAAACCGCACCTGTTCGTCGGTCAGGTTGCCTTTGGGATTCTCGGACAGCAGCCGGGCCAGGATCAGCGAGCTGTTCAGCGGTGTGCGCAATTCGTGCGACATGTTGGCCAGAAACTCGGACTTGTAGCGACTGGCGCGCGCCAGTTCCTCGGCGCGCGCTTCCAGGTCGGCCTGCGCCTGGCGCAAATCCGCATTCTTGTGGTCCAGCGACATGGCCTGCTCGGCCAGCTGCTCGTTGGTCTGCTCCAGTTCGGCCTGCTGGTTTTCCAGCGTCGCCTGCGACTGCTGCAGGACATGCGACTGCTCCTGCAGCTCTTCATTGGCCGTGCGCAGTTCTTCCTGCTGGACCTGCAGCTCTTCATTGAGCTGCTGCGTTTCGCCCAGCGCATCCTGAAGGCGCTGGCGGTACACCGCACCATGCAGCGCGGTGCCGATGGTGTGGGCCACCAGCCCGACCAGTTCCATGTCGCGCGGCTGCAGTTCGCGGAAAAAGGCCATCTCGACCACGCCCGTCACCTGCGCATCGTGGTGCAGCGGCACCACCAGCACATGGCGCGGCGCCGCCTGCCCGAGGCCCGACGACACCTTGAGGTAGTCGGGCGGCACGTCATCCAGCCGGACGATGCGGTTTTCCAGCGCCGCCTGGCCCACCAGTCCCTGGGTGCTGTAGTAGGTCTGCTCGACCGCCTCGCTTGCCGGCGTGAAGCCGTGGGCGGCCACGCGCCTGAGCACGCCATCGCTGCCCCGGCTGTAAAGCGCCGCCACCGGGGCATCCAGGTAGTGCGCCAGGAATTCCAGCGCGCTGTGCCCCAGCCGCGCCATGTCCGGCTGGCCAAGCATTTGTTCGGCCAGCCGCGTCTGGCCGCTGCGCAGCCAGGCCTGCTGCTTCAACTGGGTGGCATGGCCGGCCTGCTGCTTGAGTACCTCGTCGTAATTGAGCGACAGGCCCAGCAATTCGCGCCGTCCCCGAAACGCCAGCAGGCCGCTGACGCCGAGCGTGAACAGCAGATAAGCCAGCACGCTCCAGAACGTGGTGTCGCGCGCTTTTTCATTGCGCTCCAGCAGCAGCCGCTGCTCCATCGAAATGAAGCCAGCCAGTTCCTGGCGTATCGCGTCTTTCAGGCGCCTGCCACGACTTGTGCGCGCCAAGGCAACATAGTCCAGATTGTTGCGCCGCAGGGCAATACACTCTTGCGCAAATTCTTTCCATTGCTGCTGCAAGCCGGTGATCCGCTGGAGCCGGGCCACCTGGGCCAGGTTGTCGCTGACCATGGCGGACAGGACCGCGACCTCGCTGTCAAAGCGGGACAAGGCCGCCTCGTAGGGTTCCAGGAAGGATTCATCGCCGGTCACCAGGTAGCCGCGCATGCTCGACTCCATTTCCGAGTTCAGCCGGGCCACGTGGTTGGCGTTGCCAATGACCCGCTCGGAGTGTTCCACCCAGTTCAGGGTGGACAGCAGGTAGACGATCAAGGCCAGGAAAAGTACCGCGCTCAGGGCGCCCAGCCCCAGCGGAAAACTGATGTTGCGCGACAAAATGCGGCGAAAACTGTGCTGGTTGACGAGTTGCGAATCGTTCATGAAAGGGACTTTGCGCTTCGGAGGAAAAAAAGCGTCAAGTTTGCCCTAAAAACAACCGCGCCCGGGGCTGGCGGCCCGGCAGCTCAGGCCAGGAAGGCTTCGATCAGCCGGGCCAGCACCTCGGGCTGGTCGTGGTGCAGCATGTGGCCGGCGTCCTCGACCACGGCCACCCGCGCGTCGGGCACCTCACGCAGCCGCTCATGGTATTCATCGAGCGAATACTTGCCTTTCCACCACTGCGCCATCGAGTCCCCCGACGCCTCGACCGCCAGCACCGGGGCGCTGATGCGCTGGTAGATTTCCAGCACTTCATCCACCCGGTAGAGCTGTGCGCTCGGGACCTTGTGCGCCGGGTTGCCCAAAATCTGCCACTGGCCCGATGCATCGGGCCGCGCCCAGTGGCTGGCGAGCCAGCGTGCCTTGTCCGGCGTCAGCCGGGGATTGGTCTTCATCAGGCGCTGCGCTACGCCGCCGACATCGTCATAGCTTTTCAGCGCCAGTTCGCCGCGCTGCACGCTTTTCAGCCCGTCCATCCACTGCGCCAGCCGACTGGCCGCCTGGCTGGGGCGGCTGGCCGGCAGGCCGAATCCTTCCAGGTTGACCAGCCGGCGAATGCGCGCCGGCCGCACGCCGGCATACAGCATGGCGACGTTGCCGCCCATGCTGTGGCCCACCAGGTCGACAGCCTGGCCGGGCGCGTAATGGTCGAGCAAACCGTCCAGGTCCGCCAGGTAGTCGGCAAACCAGTAGCTGTCGGCCTGCCAGCCTGAGGGCGACAGGCCGGTCTGCCCGAAGCCGCGCCAGTCGGGCGCAATGATGGTGCGGCCGGCGGCAAACGCGTCGGTGAAGGCGTCGACCATGAACTGGTAGGAAGCCGCCACATCCATCCAGCCATGCACTAAAAACAGCGGCGGTAGCGCCGGGGCTTGCCCGCTGCTCCAGGTCAGCACATGGTGGTCGAGTCCGCGCATAGGGACAAACTCGCTGCGAAAAGTTCGGATTTCTTTGTACATTGGACGCACATCATAAGGAGACACGCCTTGAACAGCAGTCAAGACAGCGACAAGCCCGGCCACCGCCTGGCGCAGGACCCGCCCGATCACTATGCGCAACTGCACGGCGGCTTTCGCTGGCAGGTGGATGAGTTCTTCAACATTGCCGAGGTCTGCTGCAGCCGCTGGGCCAGGGCCGCGAATACGCAACCAGATGCTATGGAAAGAATAGCTGTTCGTGCTCACCAGACCAGCGCAAAAGCTGTTTTTCATACCTATTCCGAGCTGAAGCAGGCAGCCGATGCGCTCAGCCATGGGCTGGCCGCGCTGGGGGTGCAGCGTGGCGACCGGGTGGCCATCGTGATGCCGCAGCGCTTCGAGACAGCCGTGGCCTACATGGCCGTGTTCCAGCTAGGCGCCGTCGCCATGCCGCTGTCGATGCTGTTCGGGCCTGAAGCGCTGGCCTTCCGGCTCCAGGACAGCGCGGCAGTGCTGGCGATCTGCGATGAAAGCTCGATTGACAGCGTGAACGCCGTCAGGGCCGAATGCCCGGCGCTGCGCACGCTGGTGGCCGCGGGCAGCGCGGCGGGGCAGGGCGACGTGGACTACACGGCGAGCTTGCAGGCGCAGCAGGGCGAATTCACCGCGGCCCGCACCCGCGCCGACGACGCCGCGATCCTGATCTACACCAGCGGCACGACCGGCCCGCCCAAGGGCGCGTTGCTGGCGCACCGCGCGCTGATCGGCAACCTGCCCGGCTTCGTCTGCAGCCAGAACTGGTTCGGCTTTGACGGCATCGGCAATCAAGCCTCCAGCGCCGTGTTCTGGAGCCCGGCCGACTGGGCCTGGACCGGCGGGCTGATGGATGCGCTGCTGCCGACGCTGTATTTCGGCCGGCCGATTGTCGCTTTCAACGGCCGCTTCAGCCCCGAACTCGCCTTTGGCCTGATGGCCGAACACGGCGTGACGCACACCTTTTTGTTCCCCACCGCGCTCAAGGCCATGATGAAGGCTTTTGCGCGTCCCCGCGAGCAGTTCACGCTCCGCTTGCAAGGGCTGATGAGCGCCGGCGAGGCGGTCGGCGACGCGGTGTTCGACTACTGCCGCGAGCAGCTCGGCGTGACGGTCAACGAGATGTTCGGCCAGACGGAAATCAACTATGTGGTTGGCAACTGCCACGAGGCGGCTGCTTCGCTGGCTGCGCTGCCGTCACAGGGCTTCGTGCCGCTTCAGGGAGGCCAGTCGGCAGAATTGTTTCCGGTGCTGGCCGCCCTGGGGGGGCGCGCCGGCTGGCCGGCCCGGCCGGGCAGCATGGGCAAGGCCTATCCGGGCCATCAGGTCAAGGTGATCGACGACGACGGCCACGAATGCCCAGTCGGCGTGCCGGGCGACGTGGCGGTCAGCCGCTTTGACAGTCACGGCGATGCGGACCCGATTTTTTTCCTGGGCTATTGGAAGAACGAAGCCGCCACGCGCGCCAAGTTCACCGGCGACTGGTGCCGCACCGGCGACCTGGCGCGTCGCGATGCCGACGGCTACCTCTGGTATGAAGGCCGGGCCGACGATGTGTTCAAGGCCGCCGGCTACCGCATCGGCCCCGGAGAAATCGAGAACTGCCTGGTCAAGCATCCGGCCGTGGCCAACGCCGCCGTGGTGCCAAAACCCGACAGCGAACGTGGTGCAGTGGTCAAGGCCTACGTTGTGCTTGCTCCTGATTCAATAGCTGCCCGTGCAGCTGCAGCAGGCGCAATAGCCGAATTTGATAAAAATCTGATGGCCGAACTGCAGGCCCACGTCAGAAACATGCTGGCGCCCTATGAATATCCCAAGGAGATCGAATTCATCGACGCGCTGCCGATGACCACCACTGGCAAGGTGCAGCGCCGGGTGCTGCGGTTACTGGAAGAAGCACGCTTCAAAAACAACTGAACGCCCCGCCATTGGCCAGGCACGGTGCTGGCAGGCAAGAAAAAAGCACCCGGAGGTGCTTTTGTCATTCAAGCGGTCGAGGCCGGATCAACGTGCCGCAGGCTCAGCCACGTAGATTTCAACACGGCGGTTCTTGGCGCGGCCTTGTGTGCTGGTGTTGTCGGCAATCGGTTCGCGCTCGCCACGGCCGTCGGTGGCAATGCGTTGCGCTGCCACGCCACGGCCGACCAGGTAGTCGCGGGCAGCATTGGCGCGGTCAACCGACAGCGGGTTGTTGATGGCGTCAGAACCTTCGCTGTCGGTGTGGCCGATGATGGACACCGTGGTGATTGGGTTCTGGTTCAGGCTGGTCGCGAAATTTGTCAGCACCGGCGCAAAGTTCGACTTGATGGCCGAGCGGCCCACGTCGAACGACACGTCGCTCGGAATGTCCAGCTTCAGGCGGTTGTCCTGCGTCTGGCTCACGCCCACACCGGTGCCGGCCGTGGCGCGTTCCATGGCGACTTTCTGGTCCTGCATTTTCTTGGACCAGATGTAGCCGCCGCCTGCGCCGACCGCGCCGCCCAGCACCGCACCCTGCGCCGCGCCCTTGGAGCCGCCGGTGGCCGCGCCCAACAGTGCGCCCAGGCCGGCGCCGATGCCTGCGCCCTGTGCCGTGCCGCGCTGGGTTTCGCTCATGTTTGCGCAACCCGACAAGACGGCCAGGGACAATGCTGCGCAGGTCATGGTGGTGGTGAATGCTTTTCTCATGGAAGGCTCCTCAAATATATTGATATTGCTTGATTCGAACTGCGCATTAGAGCGCCAGTAGGTGAATGCTAAACGTTTCATTTGTATGAAATTGTCAGACAAACGCCCCTGCAAGCGTGCGATGAAGCCACTTTCACAGCCTTTAAACTAGCGCTTTTCGGCTATTGCCGGCAAGGCTGGTTTCTTTTTCCAACCCGTTCATTCCAACCCTTCCATTTCATGAATAAAGTTCAACTCGGCACAAGCGATTTGCAGGTGACCCCGGTCTGCCTGGGTACCATGACGTTTGGCGAACAGGTCGATGAAGCCGCGTCCCATGCCATTTTGGACCGCTCGCTGGCGCGGGGAATCAATTTCCTCGACACCGCTGAAATGTATTCGGTGCCGGCGCGCGCCGAAACCTTTGGCGCCACCGAAACCATCATCGGCAACTGGCTGGTCCGGCACCCGGGCGCGCGCCGGCAACTGGTGCTGGCCACCAAGGTCGCCGGACCGTCGCGCGGCATGCCCTGGATTCGCGAAGGCACAGGCATGACGGCGCATGACATCACCGCGTCCTGCCATGCCAGCTTGACACGCCTGCAGACCGATGTGATCGACCTTTACCAGATCCACTGGCCCGAGCGCCATGTGCCCGCCTTTGGTGCGCTGTATTACAACCCGGCCCATGAACGCAGCACGACCTCCATGCATGAGCAGCTCGAAGCGCTGGGCCGGCTGGTCAGCCAGGGCAAGGTGCGCCACATCGGCCTGTCGAACGAAACGCCTTACGGCGTGCACGAGTTCGTCCGCCTGGCCGAGCAGCATGGCCTGCCGCGCGTGGCCACGGTGCAAAACCCGTACTGCCTGGTCAACCGCACCGTGGAAAACGGCCTGGACGAAACCATGCACCGCCTGGGCGTGTCGCTGCTGGCGTATTCGCCGCTGGGTTTCGGCCTGCTGACCGGCAAGTACGACGCCTCAGGCCTGGACGGCGCCGGCGCCCCACAGGATGCCCGTATCGCCCGTTATGAGTCGGTTCGCAAGCAGCGCTGGGGCCGTCCCGAAGCGCTGGCGGCCGCCCGCCGCTACAACCAGCTGGCACGCGACCACGGCTTGAGCCCTGCGCAGCTGGCGCTGGCGTTTTGCTACACCCGGTGGCAGGTCGCCAGCACCATCATCGGCGTGACCTCGGTGGCGCAGCTTGACGAAGACCTGGACGCCTGGGGCACGGTGCTGAGCGGCGAGGTGCTGGCGGAAATCGACCGGATTCGCTGGGAAGCCCGCGACCCGGCCCTGTGAACGCCGTGTCTGTCCGGACTGCTGCATCTACAAACCATGGCTAAAAAAGACCATGTTTCCGAGACCCCGGCCACGCAATGGCTCAAGGCCAGCAACGTGGTTTTTACCGAACATCCCTACGAATACCTGGCGCATGGCGGTGCGCAGCACAGCGCGGCGGTACTGGGGTTTGACCCGTTCACCGTCGTCAAGACGCTGGTGATGCAGGACCAGGACGCCAAACCCCTGCTGGTGCTGATGCACGGCAACCGCAAGGTCTCAACCAAGAGCCTGGCGCGCCAGATCGGTGCCAAGTCGGTCGAACCTTGCAAGCCCGAAGTTGCCAGTCGCCACAGCGGCTACCTGGTCGGCGGCACGTCGCCTTTCGGCACCCGCAAAAGCATGCCGGTTTATATCGAGCAAAGCATCCTGGCGCTGCCCGAGATCGCCATCAATGGCGGGCGGCGCGGTTACCTGGTGCGCCTTGACCCGCAGGTATGCGTGACGCTGCTGGGCGCCAAGCCGGTGCAGTGCGCACTGGCTGAATAACAACCTCAAGGAGACCTGACTTTGAACTACGCCTACTTTATGGGTGCGACGCTGCTGGCCTATCTGCTCGGCTCGCTGTCATTTGCCGTCATCGTCAGCCGCTTGTCGGGCTTGAGTGACCCGCGCAGCTACGGCAGCAAGAACCCCGGCGCGACCAACGTGCTGCGTTCGGGCAACAAGCCAGCAGCGGTCGCCACGCTGCTGCTCGACGGCCTGAAAGGCTGGCTTCCGGTGGTGCTGGTCAAGTGGTTCGGGGCCGACTACGGCCTGGGCGACGGCACCGTGGCGGCGGTGGCGCTGGCGGCGTTCGTCGGCCATTTGTACCCGGTGTTCTTCCAGTTCAAGGGCGGCAAGGGCGTGGCCACGGCGGCCGGCGTGCTGCTGGGCATCCACTGGGTGTTGGGCCTGGCCACGCTGGCCACCTTCGGCATCGTGGTGTTCTTCTCGCGCTATGTGTCGCTGGCCTCCATCGCCGCCGCCGTGTTTGCGCCATTTTTCTACCTGCTGGGTGACCGCGCCGCCTGGAATGTCGACAGCACCATCGTGCTGGCGCTGGTGGCGATTGGCGCATTGCTGGTGTATCGCCACCGCGAAAACATCGGCAAGCTGCTCAAGGGGACGGAATCGAAACTCGGGGCTTCCAGGCAGCCCGGAAAAAAACCGCGTCAGTAACGTCGGTCCAGCGTCATCAGCGTGTTGTCGCGTTGCATCTGAAAGCGTGACAAAAAGCTGTTGCCCAGCAGCATGAACGGCATGGGCTGCGGTATCACCACCGCATCCACGTCATACACCTCGACATCGCCCACGCGCACCGAATTGAGTTTGATGCGAAAGCCCAGGGCCGCGCCGTTGGCAGTGGATATCTGTACCGGCACGCCATTTTTGTAGGTGATGCCTGCGCGGTCGGCATCCGGCGCGCCCATGGCAATGCTGGTGGCGCCGGTATCGACCATGAACTGTACCGCCCGGCCGTTGATCTGTCCGGCGGTCATGAAGTGCCCGCCACTGCTTTCGGTCAGCACGATGCGGGTGCCGCGCCCGCCGCCGCCGCCGCCGCCCAGGCTGACCGGCGCCTGGCCAACCCGCAGCGTCTGGCGTTTGCCCGACTGTTCAACGACCGCCTGGTCCCCGGAGGTGGAGATGACCTTGACACCCTGGTGCGTCTCTCCGGTGGCCACTGTTTTTGGCGCCGTGCCATTGACGACCAGCAGCGCCTTGCCGCCCATCATTCCCGCCAGCGCAACGCTTTCGGCCTGTGCGCCAGCCAGATTCCAGGTCAGCAGGAAGAAGGCAAAAAAGCCAACAACGTGCGCGGCGAACCACGCATGGCGGGGAGCGTGGGGGCTCACTCAATCCCGAAAGTTGTCGAAACTCAGCGGCAAATCCTTGATTTCGGCGCGAATCAAGGCCATGGCGGCCTGCAGGTCGTCGCGCTTGGCGCCGGTCACCCGGACTTTTCCTTCCTGGATGGCGGCCTGCACCTTCATCTTGTTGCCCTTGATGAGCTGCTGGATCTTCTTGGCCTCTTCGGTCTCGATGCCGTCGCGCACCTTGGTGACCTGCTTGACCTTGTCACCGCCAATTTTCTCGACCTTGCCGATGTCCAGAAAACGCACATCGACGCCGGACTTGGTCAGCTTGTTGCGCAAGATGTCGTGGATTTGCTCAATCTGGAAATCGCCATCGCCAATCAGGATGATTTCCTTGTCCTTTTCCTTCAGTTCGACCGAGGCAGCCGTTCCCTTGAAGTCAAACCGGGTGCCGATTTCCTTGGCGGTGTTCTCCACCGCGTTTTTGACCTTGACCAGGTCGGTTTCAAGAACAGTGTCGAATGAAGGCATGGTGTGGGTTTCCTGAAAAAAGGGGGGGCCGCATGGGTGAGACAATCCCGGAATGTTAGTCGAGAAAAACGTTCCCCTCCAGTCCTCCAACACCTTCGGCATCGTCGCCAAGGCGCTTCATCTTGTGCGTCTCAGGAGCGAAGCCGACATTCACGCCGTGCTGCAAGACCCGGCCTTGCAGGCTGCCCCCAAATTTGTGCTCGGCGGCGGCAGCAACATCGTGCTGACCGGCGACGTCAAGCCGCTGGTGCTCAAGGTCGAGATCATGGGCAAGCGCCTGGTTCGCGAGACCGACAAGGCCTGGATTGTCGAGGCCGGCGCCGGCGAAGACTGGCACGAACTGGTCGCCTGGACGCTGGAAAACGGCTTTCCCGGTCTGGAAAACCTGGCGCTGATTCCCGGCACGGTGGGCGCCTCGCCGGTGCAGAACATCGGCGCTTATGGTGTCGAGTTGCAAGACCGTTTCGAGTCGCTCGATGCCGTCGATCTGACAACCGGCCAGAGCTTCACGCTGAACGCCGCGCAATGCGCGTTCGGCTACCGCGATTCGGTTTTCAAGCACGCCAGCAAGCCTGGCGAAGCGTCGGGCGCGCAAGCGTTGGGTTTGAAGGACAAGGCGCTGATCACCCGCGTTCGCTTCTTGTTGCCGAAAGCCTGGAAACCCGTGCTCGGCTATGCAGATATAGAGAAAAAGAGGCTCCAGCGCAAGGTGGATGTGCCTGATGCGCTACAAATTTATGAGTGGGTTTGTGAAATTCGTCGCGCCAAGCTGCCTGACTGGAAAGTCATTGGCAATGCCGGCAGCTTCTTTAAAAATCCGACCGTCTCGCCTGAGCAGTGCGAGGACATCATCCAGCGCGATCCGAAAATCGTGCACTACCAGCTGGCTGACGGCTCGGTCAAGCTCGCCGCCGGCTGGCTGATTGACGCCTGCGGCTGGAAAGGCAAGTCCATTGGCAACGCCGGTGTGTACGACAAGCAGGCGCTGGTGCTGGTCAACCGGGGCGGCAGCGCCAACCCGGTCACCGGCGGCGAGGTGATGACGCTGGCCAAGGCGATCCAGACGAGTGTCTATGAGCGCTTTGGGCTGCGGCTGGAGCCGGAACCTGTGGTGGTTTGAAAACATATACACGTTCTTACGCCGCCCGACCGGGCAAAAAAAGGCCCGGAAGATCCGGGCCCGCACAGTTCCTTGGACTGAGATTCAAAAATTATGATTGCGGCCGGCTCCCAGCCGCTCAGTTCACCGGGCAGGCGGGGTAGTTGGCCTGGAAAGCGGCGCGGACGGCAGGGGGGGTGAAGTCCTCTGCGCTTGGCGAATTTTTGGTGAAGGTGCAGCCATAGGTGGGCGATGCCAGCGTGGCGGCGGTTTTCACGTCGTCGCCAGCGGGTTTGGGGCCACCGGCTTCCCACTTGACCATGTCGTCAAACGCGGTGCTGGCTTCAGCCGCCGTGAAAGCGCAGTGGCCCACGTCGCGGATGGCGCGCTGCACCAGGAAGCGGTCTGTGCCTTTGGCCTTGGTGCGGTCAAAGTAGACCTGCTCCATCTTGAACGGCACGAACAGGTCACCCAGCGTGTGGATCGACACCACCGGGATGCTGATGTCGCCGGCAGACGTGGGAATCCAGCGCAGACCGTCGCGGCGCAGTCGGTTGGCGTCTGCGGTGGGCCGAATCTTGAAGGCGCTGGCGTTGAATGAGGTGTCCAGGGCCGTGTTGCTGGTCGACGTGGCATCCACCTTGTAGAACAGTTGGGTAGTGTCCAGTACGTTCTGGGTCAGGATGCCCCTGATGGTGCCGTCACCGCCCAGCGAGGCGAAGATGTTGCCCTGGTTGCTCGCGTTGGCCCAGCCTTCTTTGTAGAAGGGCCGATCGCCACCGCTCAGGTTCATGACCGCATTTTTCAGCTTGTCTCCCTGCGCGTTGGTTTGGGTCGGGAAGGTGCTCCACAGTGCCGACTGGATGGCTGGTGTCAGTGCCTCGAAATCGGTGGTTGGGAAACTGGTGATCGGGAAACCTGCCAATTGCTGCGCCACTACCTGGTAGCCGCCAAAGTAATTGAACAGTTCGGTGTCGCCCAGCACACCGCACATTGGCACGGCGCCGGCGTATTTGACCTTGTTGATGGCGTTGACCTGGGCTTCCGCCTCAATCGCGGCTGCCGTGATGTGCCCGCCCATGGAAATACCGGTGATAAAAATCTTTGACGGTGTCGCTAACGTGCGCCCCTTGGCGGCCGCGATCTGCACAAAGTTCAGCGCCAGCGCGTTGGTGTCTTCCACACCCACCCGCACATCGTAGTAGTTTTTCGAATAGCTCGATGCGGCCCATGCGTAGCCGTTGTCCAGCAGATAGCGCCGCATGATGGGGGTGTCCACCGTCAGGTTGGGGCCAGTGCCACGGTAGCCATGCGCCCACATGACGAGTTTGCCGTTCCAGCCGGTTTTCGGCACTTCCACGCGGTAAGCCGCCCCGCCCAGCACACCGGTCCAGCGGTCGGTGTCAACCGTGCTGCTGCCCAGCGCGGCAAACGTCGCCTCTGCCACGGGTGTGAAAACGCGCGTGTCCTGAAGCCTGGTTTCTTCTGGGACGGCGACAGCCGTGGCGCCGTTGTCGCCGCCTCCGCAGGCTGCCAGCGAAGCCAGCCCAATGGCCGCCAGGGCAGGTCGAAAAATCCCGAAATGCTGTTTCATTGATGTCTCCGGTTGTAGCCACGATCGCGGCATTCTTTGTTCTGCCAGAAGAGTACCGCTGCGCTTGCTGGCGTTCCTGTCGCGCAAATTACATGCAGCACACCGGATAAACCCTCGGAGACCGTGGCTTGCGAAAATTCGGAGAGATGAAAAAGCCTTTTCAGGGACAGCGCTGTCGCAGTCCTCCATGCCTAGCTACGTTGACTAGCTGCCCGTCAGGTTCAGCAAATCCCCGCCCGTTCCCAGCGACAGCACGCCGCTCTTGGCATAAATGCCCAGCTTGGCGCGGGTGTCGATGATGTCCAGATTGCGCATCGTCAGCTGGCCGATGCGGTCCAGCGGCGTGAAGGCGCCCTCGACCTTTTCCATGCTCAGCCGCTCGGAGTGGTAGGTGAGGTTGCTTGATTCGGTGTTGAGGATCGAGTAATCGTTGCCCCGGCGCAGTTCGATAGTCACTTCGCCGGTGATGGCGCTGGCGACCCAGCGCTGGGCGGTTTCGCGCAGCATGATGGCTTGCGAGTCAAACCAGCGGCCCTGGTACAGCAGGCGGCCCAGCCGGCGGCCGCTGTCGCGGTACTGCTCGATGGTGTCCTCGTTGTGGATGCCCGTGACCAGGCGCTCGTAGGCGATGAACAGCAGCGCCAGGCCGGGCGCTTCGTAGATTCCCCGGCTTTTCGCTTCGATGATGCGGTTCTCGATCTGGTCGCTCATACCCAGGCCGTGGCGGCCACCAATGCGGTTGGCTTCCAGGATCAGCTCGACCAGGTCGGTATATTCGACGCCGTTCAGCGCGACCGGACGGCCTTCTTCAAAACGCACGCTGACTTCCTCGCGCTTGACTTCGACGTCGTCTTTCCAGAACGCCACGCCCATGATCGGGTTGACAATCTTCATGCCGCTGGAGAGGAATTCAAGGTCTTTGGCCTCGTGCGTGGCGCCCAGCATGTTGGAGTCGGTCGAATAGGCTTTTTCGGACGACATCTTGTAGCCAAAGCCGGCTTCGGTCATGAAGGCGGACATTTCGGCGCGGCCGCCCAGCTCGTCGATGAACAGCTGGTCAAGCCACGGCTTGTAGATTCTCAAGGCAGGATTGGTCAGCAGGCCGTAGCGGTAAAAGCGCTCGATGTCGTTGCCTTTGTAGGTGCTGCCGTCGCCCCAGATGTTGACGTCGTCTTCCTTCATGGCGGCTACCAGCATGGTGCCGGTCACGGCGCGGCCCAGCGGCGTGGTGTTGAAGTAGGTGACGCCGGCGGTGGTGATGTGGAAGGCGCCCGCCTGTAGCGCGGCCAGGCCTTCGGCGGCCAGTTGCTTGCGGCAGTCGATCAGCCGGGCTTTTTCAGCGCCGTACTGCATCGCCTTGCGCGGAATGTCTTCATAGTCGGGCTCGTCGGGCTGACCCAGGTTGGCGGTATAGGCGTAGGGGATCGCGCCCTTGAGCTTCATCCAGTGCAGTGCGGCGCTGGTGTCGAGTCCACCGGAAAAGGCGATGCCGACTTTCTGGCCGGCGGGAAGGTTTTGGAGAATGGTGGCCATGAATTGAAGTGTTCCTGCAGGTTGTGAGACGGGTGTGGGGTCAGGCGAAATGACAGATGTAGTGAAAGGCCTCAAAACCCGGTGCGACGCGGATGTCGAATTTCGAGTTGCCGGGCACGCTGAAGGACTCGCCTGCCGAGCTTGTCAGCCAGCTGTCGGAGCCGGCCAGCTTGTATTCGCAGGCGCCGCCCACGCATTCCATGATTTCGGCGGCGCCGGTGTTGAATGCCAAGGTGGCCGGCAGGATCACGCCGACCGATTTTTTGGTGCCGTCTGCCAGCGTAAAGCCATGGCTGATGCATTTGCCGTCAAAGTACACATTGGCCTGGGTGGTGATGCTGACGTTGTCGATTTTTTCGGTGGTCATGATGTTTTGTATCGGTGTAAATGCTGCCCAGTGCAGGCGGGCAGATCAAGCGTGGATTTTAGGTCAGCCGGCTGCATCGGCTGGTGGCCGCTGAATCCGGAAGTCGGTTTCTGGCGTATGAATAGTGTGGACAATGTCGTTCATGAAACCAGAAAGCCCGGATACCCAATTGATTGCACTGCTGGACCGCGTGGCGCTGGCCGATGAGTCGGCGCTCAAAGAGCTGTATGGCCTGACGTCCTCCAAGCTCTACGGCGTGGCGGTCCGCGTGGTCACCAACCGGGACTGGGCCGAAGACGTGCTGCAGGAAGCCTTTCTGAACATCTGGAAGGTGGCCGGAACTTACAAATCCACGCTGTCGCCGCCCATGGCCTGGATGGGCTTGCTGGTGCGCAGTCGGGGGCTTGATTTTCTGCGCCGCCGCGCCTCCGACCGCGCCGACCGGGTGCAGGAGCTTGATGACGTGATCTCGGACACGGTCGCCGGCGACTCGCCCAATCCGATGGATACCACCCAAGCCAGCGAGCAGGCCTGGGCGCTGCACCAGTGCCTGAGCCAGCTCGAAAACAAACAGCGCGAAGTGGTCAGCCTGGCCTACCTGCGCGACCTGAGCCACAGCGAACTGGCCGAGCAGCTCAGGTTGCCGCTGGGAACCGTGAAAACCTGGATTCGCCGGGGGCTGGAGCAATTGCGCGGCTGCATGGGAAGGTTTGCATGAATGTTGCCCCCACGCTCCCCACTTCGTGTGGTTCGCTGCCCCCCGAGGGGGCCGCTGCGCCTGCGGCCTGGCAAAGCCAGTTCCGCGGCGCCTGCTGGTCTGGATCGGACGCGCCTGTGCTCCCCACTTCGTGTGGTTCGCTGCCCCCCGAGGGGGCCGCTGCGCCTGCGGCCTGGCAAAGCCAGTTCCGCGGCGCCTGCTGGTCTGGATCGGACGCGCCTGTGCTTTCCACTTCGTGTGGTTCGCTGCCCTCTCGGGGGGCTGCTGCGCCTGCGGCCTGGCAAAGCCAGTTCCGCGGCGCCTGCTGGTCTGGATCGGACGCGCCTGTGCTTTCCACTTCGTGTGGTTCGCTGCCCTCTCGGGGGGCTGCTGCGCCTGCGGCCTGGCAAAGCCAGTTCCGCGGCGCCTGCTGGCGCGCAGTTCCTTTGCCTGCCGGTTGGTGTGCCTCATTTTTTAAAGCAGCTTCATGAATATTCACAAAAACCCCGCGCTGGCCGACCAGCTGGCCGCCAGCTATGCGCTGGGCACGTTGCGCGGCAGCGCGCGGCGCCGCTTTGAAACCCTGGCGCGTGACAACGCGACCTTGCGTGCGACCGCGCTGATCTGGCAAAGCCGGCTGGCGTCGGTGGCCGAACTGCAGCCTGAAGTGGTGCCCAGCCCGGTGATCTGGAAGCGGATCGAAAACCTCATCAATGCAGAGAAGCAGGCCCAGGCCATGCAGGCGGCCCGAAGCATGCCTGCCGTGCCAGCGCCTGCCGGGGGCCGCTGGTGGTCCAGCCTGGGCCTGTGGCGTGGCGCCACCGTAGCCGGCGCGTTTGCTACTTTGCTGGCCGTGGTGACCGGCGTGAATTTCACAAAGCAGCTGAACGGTCAGGTGCAGGAACTCAGCGCTAAACTTTCAGCCACCCCGGCCATTGAATACGTCGCCGTGCTGGCCGATGACAAGGCCAATGCCTCGATGCTGGTGACGTTTGACCCCAAGACCCAGAAACTGATGCTCAAGCGCGTGGGCGATTTCCGCGAGCAGACCGACAAGTCACTCGAACTGTGGGCCTTGCCGCCGGGGGCGCCGGCCAAGTCGCTGGGCGTGATGAGCGGCGACGCGGTGGTCCAGCTGACCGCCGCCGACACCGACATCCGCCGATCGCCAATGCTGGCCATCACGCTGGAACCCAAGGGCGGCGTGCCGCCCGGAACCGCCGCCACCGGGCCGATTCTGTTCAAGGGTGCGTTGATCAGGACACCCGAATAGCCGGCACCCTGCAACAGCGAAAAATCGGCGCGTCATGAGGGCAAACCTTGAAAAGGGACGCTTGTGAAGCGTATCTTATTGCTTTCAGGATAAAAAATTCAGCGCCAATGGCCGCGGTGCCCGCCGCCAAAGCCCTGGCTGTAGCCGAAGTTGAGTGACAGGCCGATGGGCGGGTAATACGGGGCATAGTAGGGACGGGGGGCGTAATAGGCCGGTTCGTAGACCGGTGCCATCATCACCGGCTGAACGTAAACCGGCTGAGGTTGCACGTAAACCTGCTGCGGCTGCACCTGCACCGGTGGGAAATAGCTTTGCGGCGACGACTGGAAAGGTTGCGGCCCGGCCTCGATGGCGCCAACCGGCGTGACATTCAGGCGCACATGCAGGCCGGGATCACTGGGCATTTGCGCACTGTATTGCGTGCCCTGGTATTCATACACCACGTTGAAATAGCTGGCCCGGTTTTCATAAAACGTCTGTGTGCTGCAGCGCTGGACATTTTGCAGCTGGTTGTTCGGGCCTTCAATGCGGTCGCCCAGCATGGCGCCGCCGACCAAACCGATCATGGTGGCCGCCGCCCGGCCGCCGCCGTTGCCGATCGCATTGCCCGCCGCGCCGCCGGCGATGGCGCCCATCAGGGCGCCTGCGCCCGACCGGGGTGCCTGCACCACGACGGCTTCATGGCTGCACACCTGGCGCGGCACAGCCACCTGCTGCACCACCGGTGTGCTGGAAATCACCCGCGCCAGGATGTCCATGGCCGATGCGGGCACCGACACCAGGCAGGCAGCCGCCACCGCAGAACCGATGCAGGTTTTGATCAGGGTATTTTTCATGTTCAGGCCTCTTTGTCCAACTCGCCAATCACGCGGGAGCGCTGTGGCAAATGCCGTGTCTTCGGACTTTCGAAAACTCCGGATTTTAACGAATCGGACCTGTTTCGAGGCACAAAGTTCGGTGGCTGCACTGTAAAGCTGGTGACCATCCAGCGCTGCCGGACCGATTCAAACCCGTCCAGCCCAGTCGGCGGCATCGAAGCCGACGGTGATGTCCGGGCCCCAGTCCACCACCGGCCGCTTGATCACGCTCGGATTGGCGCGCATCAGGGCCTCGGCGCTGGCCGCATCGACCACGGCGGCCTGCGTGGTCGCGTCGAGCTTGCGCCAGGTCGTGCCCTTGCGGTTCAGCAGCTTTTCCCAGCCGGCAGTGCGCACCCACCGCGTCAGTTGCTCCGAAGGAACGCCCTGCTTTTTGAGGTCATGAAAGACGTGGTCGTGTCCGTGTTTCGCAAGCCAGGTCCGGGCTTTCTTGACGGTGTCGCAGTTCGGAATTCCGTAAACAATGGTCATGTCGTCTTTTTCAGGTTTTATAAGGAAATAATGTGCCTTGCGCACTATCCACGGACACAAGCAGCTATTGATTGTGTAGCATTCGGCCCGCAGGCTGCGGGCGGTAATAAGGCACGAATCCGCCAGCGTCCTGGCAGCGTGCCGTTGCTGCCTGAATTGTTTTGAGGGAAACCCCATGATTTCTTCCGCCTCCACTGTTGCCGCGCCTGCGCTTTATCCGCCCGTCGAGCCGTTTCGCACCGGCACGCTCGACACCGGCGACGGCCATTCGATCTACTGGGAACTGTGCGGCAACCCGCATGGCAAGCCTGCGGTGTTTTTGCATGGCGGTCCAGGTTCGGGCTGCGCGCCAGACCACCGGCGGCTGTTTGACCCCGCGCGCTATTGTGTGCTGCTGTTCGACCAGCGCGGCTGCGGCCGCTCGCGCCCGCATGCGTCGCTTGACAACAACACGACCTGGCACCTGGTCGCCGACATCGAGCGGCTGCGCAGCCTGATCGGCGTGGAGCGCTGGCTGGTGTTTGGCGGCTCCTGGGGTTCGTCGTTGGCGCTGGCCTATGCGCAGACGCACCCGGCGCAGGTGTCCGAACTGGTCGTGCGCGGCATTTTCACGCTGCGCCGCGCCGAGTTGCACTGGTACTACCAGGAAGGCGCGTCCTGGCTGTTCCCCGACCTGTGGGAGGACTTTGTGGCACCAATACCACCGGCCGAGCGTGGGGACCTGATGGCTGCCTACCGCCGGCGGCTGGTCGGCAGCGACCGGGCTGCGCAACGGGCCTGCGCCCGCGCCTGGAGCCTGTGGGAAGGGCAGACTATCACGCTGCTGCCGGACCCGACGGGCGCGGCCAGGCACGGTGGCGACGACTTTGCGCTGGCGTTTGCGCGCATCGAAAACCATTATTTCGTGCATGGCGGCTGGCTGGAGGAGGGCCAGCTCATCCGCGATGCGGGCAAGCTGGCCGGCATTCCGGGCGTCATCGTGCAGGGCCGCTACGACATGGCGTGCCCCACCAAAACTGCCTGGGACCTGCACCGGGCCTGGCCAGAAGCGGAATTTCACCTGGTCGCCAACGCCGGCCATGCCTTCAATGAGCCCGGCATCCTGGCGCAATTGCTGGCCGCCAATGACCGCTTCGCTGATTGACAAACAGCGGATCGAAATGATCCTTTCAGCGGGGCGCGGAACCGGCTTTGCCGGGCCGCAGGCGCCGCCCCCCTGCAAGGGGGGCGGATGCCACACGCAGTGAGCGTCAACGGGGGGTGTGCTTCAATGTGCATATGCAATATCACACCACTTTGGACGACTGGCTGGCGCACTGCGAGCGCCTGCACCCGAAAAGCATCGACATGGGCCTGGACCGTGTCCGGGCCGTGGCCGAACGCATGGGGTTGAAGTTTGACTGCCCCATCATCACCGTGGCCGGCACCAACGGCAAGGGCTCGACCTGCGCCATGCTCGAAGCCATTCTGATGGAGGCCGGCTACCGGACCGGCGTCTACACTTCGCCGCACCTGGTGCATTTCGAGGAGCGTTGCCGGGTGCGCGGCAACATCGTCAATGCTACTGATCTGCTAGCAAACTTTGCCCGTGTGGAAAGCGCAAGAAGCCAAAATGGTGATGAAGTCTCGCTGACCTATTTCGAATTCACCACCCTGGCCATTCTGCAGCTGCTGGCCGACGCAAAGCTTGATGTGGTGATCCTGGAGGTTGGCCTGGGCGGCCGGCTCGACGCCGTCAACATCCTGGATGCCGACTGCGCCGTCATCACCAGCATCGACCTGGACCACATGGAATTGCTCGGACAGACTCGGGAAGCCATCGGATTCGAGAAAGCCGGCATCCTGCGCGCAGGCCGTCCCGTCGTCGTAAGCGACCCGGTTCCGCCGCAAAGCGTGCTGGACCATGCGGCAGCCTTGGGCGCTGATTTGTGGCGTTTTGGCCACGACTTCAATTTTTCCGGCGACAAGCTCCAGTGGAGTTGGGCCGGCCGCGGACGCCGCTACGCCGGCATGGCCTATCCGGCGCTGCGCGGCGCCAACCAGCTGGTCAATGCCTCGGGTGTGCTGGCGGCGCTGACGGCGCTGCGCGACCGGCTGCCGGTGACTGCGCAGTCGGTGCGCAATGGCCTGTCGCTGGTCGAGCTGCCGGGGCGTTTCCAGATCATTCCCGGCCAGCCGACGCTGGTGCTTGACGTGGCACACAACCCGCATTCAGTGGCCGCGCTGACCGAAAACCTTGACGCCATGGGTTTTTACCCGTGCACCCATGCAGTGTTTGGCGCCATGGCCGACAAGGACGTCGCCCCCATGCTGGCGCGCATCGGACCGCTCGTGGACAAATGGTATTTCACTGACCTGCCAACGCCGCGGGCTGCCACCGGCGAAGCGCTGCGCGCCGCCTGGCAGGCTGGCAACACCCGGTCGGACGCAACCGCCAGTGCTTACAAAAGCCCCGAGTCAGCACTGGAGACGGCTGTCAAGGCGGCAAACCCCACTGATAGAATCGTCGTCTTTGGCTCGTTCTACACCGTGGGCGGAATCCTCAAGAACGGCGTGCCGCGTTTTTCGGCGCCGCACTTTTCGGCCTGAGGCCGAATCAACCGGACCCATCGCCTGCACCAGAACGGCAAGCGGCTTGCAACCCTTACCTGGCCTTCAACGGACTCCAATCACACCATGCCGTTTTTCAAGTTCCGCCGGGGCGACGCCAGTCCAACCCCTCCTGCCGGTTCAGCCGCCCAGGCGCAAAGCGTTGAAGTGATACGCAAGCGCGCCAAGCACCGGCTGATCGGTGCATCGGTGCTGGTGCTGTTGGGCGTCGTCGGCTTTCCCCTTCTTTTCGAAACCCAGCCACGCCCGGTGGCTGTCGATATTCCGATTGAAATCCCGGGAAAAAATGCCGTCAGGCCGCTGGTGGTGCCTGCGCCTGCGCCTGCGCCTGCGCTGGCCACTGCGCCCGCATCGGCCAAAATGGCTGCGTCTGCAACGCAGACAGTGACGGCGGCGGCCAGCTTGGCGCCCAGCGAAGAGATTTATTCGTCAAAACCCGCACCACCGCTTGCTGATCCTTCTTCTCAAGCTATTAAAAAAGAAGCAAAACCGGAGGCCCAGCAGGAGGCAAAAGCCGAAACCAGGCCAGAGGTCAAGCCACGCCCTGAACCTAAACCTGAACCCAGGCCAGTCGAAATAGTTGAAGCCCGGCCTGTTGTCAAGCCCGAGCCCAAGCCTGCGCCTGCGCCGGCCAAGTCCGCCACTTCAAGCGACGACGGCGCACGGGCGATTGCGTTGCTCAATGCCACGGCCGCACCGCAGCCGCCCAAGGTGGCGGCGCTGACCAAGCCGGCAGCCACTGAAGAAACCAAGGCCGCTGCCGCTGAAACCAAAGGTCGCATGGTGGTGCAGGTCGGTGCTTTTGCCGATGCCGCCAAGGCCGAGGAAACACGTCGCCGGCTGGAAAAGGCCGGCCTCACCAGCTACACCCAGGTGGCTGACACCAAGGATGGCAAGCGCGTCCGGGTTCGCGTCGGGCCCTTTGCCAACAAGGCGGAGGCTGAAAAAGCGGTGAACAAGATCAGGTCGCTTGATTTGCCGGTTGCCATCCTGAGTTTCTAGTCTTGCTGGCTGCGCTGTGATGCCGCTTGACTGGATTTTGGCAGGGATTTTGTTTTTTTCCCTGTTGCTGGGCGCCTGGCGCGGCCTGGTCTATGAAGTGTTGTCGGTGCTGGGCTGGGCGGCTTCGTTTTATGCGTCGCAATGGTTTGCGCCGCAGGTGGCGTTGCTGCTTCCCTGGCCGTCGGCCACCGAGCCAGTGCGCTATGCAGCGGCTTTCGTGCTGGTCTTCATCGCGGCACTGTTTGCGGCCGGTTTGCTGGCCGCCTTGTTGAAACGGCTGGTGGACGCCATCGGCCTGCGGCCTGTAGACCGCACGCTGGGTGCGGCGTTCGGCGTTGTGCGCGGCATGATCCTGCTGCTCGCTGCCACCGTCGTCATGGACATGACGGCGATGAAGTCGAGCGACTGGTGGCAGGAGTCCATCGGGGCGCAAACGCTGACGGCGGCGCTTGCCAGCCTGAAGCCGCTGCTGCCGGAGCCGTTTGCAAGGTATCTGGGTTGATTTTTGTTGTTTTGTCTTTACGTTGAGAAATCAACACACCATGAGTAAAAAACCATGTGCGGAATAGTTGGAATCGTCAGCAAGGCGCCTGTCAATCAGCTGATTTACGACGGACTGCTGCTGCTGCAGCACCGAGGCCAGGATGCCGCCGGCATCGTTACCCAGCAGGGACAAAAGTTTTACATGCACAAGGCCAAGGGCATGGTGCGGGACGTGTTCCGCACCCGCAACATGCGCGCACTGCCGGGCAATGTCGGGCTGGGCCAGGTGCGTTACCCGACGGCGGGCAATGCCTTCAGCGAAGACGAGGCGCAGCCCTTCTATGTCAACGCGCCGTTTGGCCTGGTCTTGTCGCACAACGGCAACCTGACCAACGCGGCCGAGCTCAAGGCCGAGCTGTTCAACACCGACCACCGCCACATCAACACCGACAGCGACTCCGAAGTGCTGCTCAATGTGCTGGCGCATGAACTGGAAAAAACCACGCGCGGCCTGCCACTGACGCCGGCCGACGTCTTTGCCGCCGTGCGCGGCGTGCACAGGCGCGTCAAGGGCTCGTATGCCGTGGTGGCGCTGATTGCCGGCCATGGCTTGCTGGCGTTTCGCGACCCGTTCGGCATTCGCCCGCTGTGCATGGGCCATGGCCAGAACGAAGACGGCGCAACCGTCATGGTGGCCAGCGAATCGGTGGCGCTTGAAGGCACCGCGCACCAGTTCGAGCGCGACATTGCGCCTGGGGAAGCCGTGTATGTGAATTTGGACGGCAAGGTGCATGCCGAACAGTGCGCGGCCAACGCCCAGCTCATGCCCTGCATTTTCGAATTTGTGTACCTGGCGCGCCCGGACTCGGTGCTCGACGGCATTTCGGTCTACCAGGCGCGCCTGAACCTGGGCGAAACGCTGGCCAAGCGGGTCGTCTCCACCGTGCCGCCGAACGAGATCGACGTGATCATCCCGATTCCCGAATCCAGCCGACCCAGCGCCACCCAGTTGGCGCACCTGCTGGGCATTCCCTACCGCGAAGGCTTTGTCAAGAACCGCTATGTGGGACGCACCTTCATCATGCCGGGGCAGGGCGTGCGCAAGAAATCAGTGCGCCAGAAGCTCAACGTGATCGCCAGCGAGTTCAAGGGCCGCAATGTCTTGCTGGTCGATGATTCCATTGTTCGCGGCACCACCAGCCGTGAAATCGTGCAGATGGCACGCGATGCCGGTGCGCGCAAGGTCTATCTGGCCAGCGCTGCGCCGCCGGTGCGTTTTCCGAATGTCTATGGCATCGACATGCCAACGCCTGGCGAACTGGTCGCGCACAACCGCAGCGTGGAAGAAATCCGCAAGGAGATTGGTTGCGATGCCCTGATCTACCAGGATGTCGAGGGCATGAAGCGCGCCATCCGCTCGCTGAACCCGGATCTCGATGGCTTTGACGCGTCCTGCTTTGACGGCGTGTACGTCACGGGCGACGTGACGGCCGAAACCATTGCCGCGATGAATTCGTCGCGCGGCGACACCGCCGAGAAAATTGGCGAAGACAGCGATGTAGACGTCTCGCGCCTGGCGCTGCCCAATCCGCAGGAGGCTTGATCATGACCCGGCAAGCATTACCCGACAACCTGCACCCCGACACGCTGGCCGTGCGCGCTGGCATCGAACGCAGCCAGTTCGGGGAGAACTCGGAGGCGCTGTACCTGACCAGCGGCTTTGTACAGCCCGATGCCGAAACCTCGGCGCGCCGCTTTGCCGGCACCGAGGAAGGCTTTACCTACGCCCGCACGTCGAACCCAACCGTGGCTGCCTTCGAGCAGCGGCTGGCCGCGCTGGAGGGCACGGAAGCGGCCATCGCCGCGTCCAGCGGCATGGGCGCCATTTTGATGATGGGCATGGGGCTGCTCAGGGCGGGCGACCATGTGGTGTGTTCGCAGTCGGTGTTCGGCTCGACGCTGAACCTGTTTGGTAAGGAATTTGCCAAGTTCGGCGTTGAAACCACGTTTGTGTCCCAAACCGACATCGCGCAGTGGCGCGCGGCCATGCGTCCTGCGACCCGACTGCTGTTTGCCGAAACCCCGACCAATCCGCTGACCGAGGTGTGCGATATCCGGGCGCTTGCCGACGTGGCGCATGCGGGCGGTGCGCTGCTGGCCGTTGACAACTGCTTTTGCTCGCCCGCACTGCAGCGGCCAGCCGAGATGGGCGCCGACCTGATCATCCATTCGGGCACCAAGTACCTCGATGGCCAGGGCCGCGTCATGGCAGGCGCGATCTGCGGCCCGTCGAAGTTGATCGTCGATGTGTTTGGCCCGATCGTGCGCACCGCCGGCATGGTGCTGGCGCCCTTCAATGCCTGGGTCGTGCTCAAGGGCCTGGAAACGCTGCGCATCCGCATGCAGGCGCAAAGCGCCACGGCGCTGGCAATGGCGCAATGGCTGGAAACGCATCCAGCCGTGACCCGCGTCCATTACCCCGGCCTGCCGTCGCACCCGCAGCACGAGCTGGCGATGCGCCAGCAGTCTGGACTGGGCGGCGCAGTGGTGTCGTTTGACGTGCGCGGCGGCGATCCGGAAACGGCCCGTGCCAACGCCTTTCAGGTGATCAACAGCACCCAGGTGGTCAGCATTGCCACCAACCTCGGTGACACCAAGTCCATCATCACCCATCCGGGGTCGACCTCCCATGGTCGTCTGACCGAAGTCCAGCGTCAGGCGGCGGGAATCGGCCAGGGCCTGATCCGTTTTGCGGCCGGACTGGAACACATTGACGATTTGAAAACCGACCTCGCACGCGGTCTGGACAGCCTGGCATGACACCCAAAACCAGAACCCGTTTCGCCCCTTCGCCCACCGGCTTCATCCACCTGGGCAACATCCGCTCGGCGCTCTATCCGTGGGCCTTTGCCCGCGCCACCGGCGGCGACTTCATCCTGCGCATTGAAGACACCGACGTGGAGCGCTCCAGCCAGATCGCCGTCGATGTGATCATCGAAGGCATGCGCTGGCTCGGCCTGGACTACGACGAAGGCCCGTTCTACCAGATGCAGCGCATGGACCGCTACAAGGCGGTGCTGGCCGAGATGGTGGCCGCAGGCCATGTCTATCCGTGTTACATGGGTATGGCCGAACTGGACATGCTGCGCGAAGCACAGATGGCTGCGAAGGAAAAACCGCGCTACAACGGCACCTGGCGGCCCGAGCCCGGCAAGACGCTGCCCGCCATTCCCGAAGGCGTGCAGCCGGTGCTGCGCTTCAAGAATCCGCAGGGCGGCGCGGTGGTCTGGGACGACAAGGTCAAGGGCCGCATCGAAATCAGCAATGACGAACTCGACGACCTGGTGATCGCCCGGCCCGACGGCACGCCCACCTACAACTTCTGCGTCGTGGTCGACGACATGGACATGGCCATCACGCATGTGATTCGCGGCGACGACCATGTGAACAACACGCCGCGCCAGATCAATATTTTTCGCGCGCTGGGCAAGGACGTTCCGGTTTATGCGCATCTGCCCACGGTGCTGAACGAGCAGGGCGAGAAGATGAGCAAGCGCAGCGGCGCCAAGCCGGTGACGCAATATGCCGCCGAGGGTTATTTGCCCGATGCGATGGTGAACTACCTGGCGCGCCTGGGCTGGAGCCATGGCGACGACGAGATTTTCAGCCGCGAGCAATTTCTGCAGTGGTTCAACCTCGACCACCTCGGCAAGAGCGCTGCGCAGTTTGACGAAGCCAAGCTGCGCTGGGTCAATGCCCAGCACCTCAAGGCCATGGCCGATGACACACTGGCGGCACTGGTCCAGCCTTTCCTGGCGCAGCAGGGTGCAAATGATGTCGATCCTGCCTGGCTGGCGCGCGGCTGCGCGCTTTTCAAGGACCGCTGCAGTACGCTGGTCGAACTGGCGGGCTGGCTCAAACTGCTCGTCACAGGCGGGCAGGCGAGCGCAGAAGATATCGGAAAGCATGTGACCGAGGCGGTGCGGCCTGCGCTGACCAATCTGTCTGATGCGCTGGCCGCTTGCGAGTGGAACAAGGCGGCGATTGCTGCAGCCATCAAGCAGGTGCTGCTGGATACCGGCTTGAAAATGCCGCAACTGGCCATGCCGGTTCGCGTGCTGCTCTTGGGAACACCGCAAACGCCGTCGCTTGATGCCGTGGTCGAACTCATGGGGCGGGAAAAAGTAATCGATAAACTGAAATTAATTTGAAATCTTCAAAAAGACGGAATTTCCTCGTTATAATTTGAGGCTCGACAGGTTGCCAAGAGATTGGTGGCCAGAGGGGGTATAGCTCAGCTGGGAGAGCGCTTGCATGGCATGCAAGAGGTCATCGGTTCGATCCCGTTTACCTCCACCAACGTCGCTAAAGTTTTTCGAAGTTTTTTTTGCAGGCTCTTGAAAGCCCGCGCCGGAAGTCACCAGGTTAAGACCCCATCGTCTAGAGGCCTAGGACACTACCCTTTCACGGTAGGTACCGGGGTTCGAATCCCCGTAGGGTCGCCAAATTTCCTCACTGTAAGGTGAAGAGACAAAGCACAAGTTGTCAAGCACTTGGCTCGCAAGAGCAAACGCTTTTCTACCAGGAGTGGTAGTTCAGTTGGTTAGAATACCGGCCTGTCACGCCGGGGGTCGCGGGTTCGAGTCCCGTCCGCTCCGCCAGATTGAAGCCCTTGCAATTTTATAAGTTACAAGGGCTTTCCTCTTAGACTTGTTTTTGATCTAAAAGGTTGTTTGGATTTTTTCAGGCGCTTGAAAGCCTGCGCCGGAAGTCACCAGGTTAAGACCCCATCGTCTAGAGGCCTAGGACACTACCCTTTCACGGTAGGTACCGGGGTTCGAATCCCCGTAGGGTCGCCAAATTTCTTCGCTGCAAGGCGAGGGGACAAAGCACAAGTTGTCAAGCACTTGGCTCGCAAGAGCAAACGCTTTTCTACCAGGAGTGGTAGTTCAGTTGGTTAGAATACCGGCCTGTCACGCCGGGGGTCGCGGGTTCGAGTCCCGTCCGCTCCGCCAGTCATTTGAAAAAGCCGCTGCACACGCTTGTTTGCAGCGGCTTTTTTTGTTTGATTGGCGTTCTGTCGGAAGAGCACTGTCCGAGTCTCTTCTGTGGAGCAAGTTGCTGCCTTCATTCAGGCCGGGCGGCCATGCCGTAAAACACGGCAGCAACATGCTTGCACATCGATGCGTCATCCGGGCAACCAGTGTCGAACGTGATCACTTTAGGCGACGGGAAACGTCAGGTGTCGCCTGCACCTGAATCGTCGCCCAGCCCCATGTCGACGGCCAGGCATGCACCCATGCCGAGCCGCGTGAGCATATACAGCCATTGCACGCCCGCCTGCTGGCAGGGCCGCAAGCTTGCCTTGAGTCCACGGTTCCGGGCCTTCGGACTGTTGCAAGTTCTGCCGTGTCACCGCCAGCCACGCGCTGCAGGCAGTTGCGACCAGTCGGATTCAGCCCGTTGCCAGTTTCTTCTATGGACGCGTCCGCCTCCAGCCGCATGTCCTCGGTAAACGGCAGTCCATCGCTGCCTTCCAGCAAGGCTTTGCTCAGGCTTTCACTGTCCAGCAGCACATCCTTGCTTTGCTGCAACGGCACCCGCGCGCCAGGCGCCAGGGGGGTAAGCCATGATGCCAGCGGTTTCGAACTGGGGCATGTCGATCGCAAAGCGGTATGCCTAGGCGGCGGTCCAGCGAAGCGGATGGCAAAGCTCACCGGCCTGGACCCTGTTGCGCCGCCATTCGCAGTGCTTTGCGGCATGTCGCACCGGCAGCAGCAGGGACAACAGTTGCGCCCGGCTGCAGCTGCTCGAAAATTCCTCCGGTGATTGTGATTGTGATTGTGATTGTGATTGCGACAGCGGCTGGTGCTGCGCCTTGCCCCGGGCTGAAAGGCGTGCGGTGCAGGTGGCCGTAAAGGCGAAGGGCGCGTTGGCAATGCGGCGCGTGAAATCATCGGCCTTGTGGGTAATGACCGCAATTGCGCTGCCCTCGGGCGTGGTGCGCAGTGCGGTGACAAAGCACACCGCCACATTGCGCCATCACGCCGGGCTGTCGACAGGCGGCGGCCTCCCTGCGTGCTACCCATGTGCTATGGCCGCTGCCCAGCGCAAAGGAGGGGCTCCAACCGTGAGGAACTTTCCGGTATCAAGGGCGGCGCGTGATCACTGCGGAGTGACCCACAGGCGGCTTCCGGGCGTCAGTTGCGGCGCCGAGGTGGGCAGGGATGGTTTGATGTGTCCATGGGCAGTCAGTGCGTCAGTCGCATTTAAAAGGCACGGACGCCGATTCGGTAAATGCAGCTATCTTGCATCCTTATCAGGCGCGACCTGCACGGGCCGGGCTGTTTTTTCGCCCACTATTTCCTGACGCAGGTGCTGCACCTCATCCCGCAACTGCCGGATTTCACGCATCAGTTCGTACTCGATCTGGCGCTCCTCGCCTTCCTCGACATCTTTCTCGACAAAAATTGCCGCCAGCGACGCGGTAGCCAGCGACAGCACCGCCAGCCCCAGCAGCACCACGATGACGGCAAACATGCGCGACGCATGCGTGCTGGGCACCACATCGCCATAACCCACCGTCGCCGCCGTGGTGAACGCCAGCCACAGGCCTTCGGCCAGCGTATCTACACCCGGGTCCAGCATCCAGAAGCCAAAGCCGCCCAACAGCAGGATCAGACCGCACAGAACCAGCGAATAAAACACTCCCTGGCGGGCGATATGGACTTTCCTGGGGTGTTTCTTGAACGACATGGGCAAGCCTGGGTCTGGCGAATGGGAATATCGATTATTGTCCGCGCCGGCTGGGCTGCACAATGGCGCCATGCGTCACCGATTTTCTGAAACCACCGGCCCGCAGCGGCTGATGTATGGCTTTTTTGCAGGCCTGGCAAGCGCTGCGTTGCCGCTGCCGCTGGTCTGGCAGTTTCGCGGACTGCTGGGCTGGAGCACCGGCGTGGCGGTGTACCTGGCGCTGGCCTGGTGGCTGTGCGAGCGCTTTGATGCCCAACAAACCCGCGAGCGGGCGCAGGCGCAGGATGAACCCAGCGTGGTGCTGTTTTTTCTCATGCTGCTGGCCAGCATGGCCTGCGTGGCTGCCATCGTCGTGATGATGCAGCAGGGCCATGACTACACGGGCACCGAACGCTCGATGCATATTGCGCTGTCGGTGGTGGCGCTGATCGCCTCGTGGCTTTTCATCCAGACCATCTTTGCGTTTCGCTATGCCCACCGCTACTACCAGGAAGAGAAAAACAGTGAGCCAGGTGGGGCGGGCCTGCAGTTTCCGGGCGGGCAGGACCCGGACTATTTTGATTTTCTGTACTACGCGCATGTGGTCGGCATGACCTCGCAGGTGTCCGATGTGCAGGTCACCTCGCGCGAGATGCGCCGGCTCACGCTGGTCCACAGTGTGCTGTCGTTCGGCTTCAACATGCTGGTGCTGGCGCTCAGCATCAACGTGGTGGCCGGCGTGCTGCAATAGCTCAGCGCGGCAAGGCGCTATGGCGTCCTGGCCGAAGCAGTCCCGTGGACAGCGCGGTGCCGCAAACGATGACCACGGCGCAGCCCACCATCCACGGGGTGACCGACTCGCCCAGAAACAGCACGCCGTAGAGCACCGCAAACACCGGCACCACAAACGTCACCGACAGCGCGCGCGCCGGGCCGGCGTTTTCAATCAGCCGGAAAAACAGAATGTAGGCAATGCCGGTGCAAACCACACCGACGGCCAGCAGTGCCAGCCAGGCCGAAGCACCCGGCATGCGCGCCGGCCACAGCCACAAGGCCGGCAGGGCCAGCCCCAGCGTGGCACCGATCTGGCTGCCGGCGGCTGTCACCAGCGGCGGCAAGCCGGAAAGATAACGTTTGGTGTAGCTGGCCGAGATGCCGTAGCAAACACAGGCCAGCAGGCACGCCAGCACGGCCCAGCCCGGCGCCACACCCGAAGCGTTGGGCTTGAAGCTGGCCTGGTCCCACGCCAGCAGCGCCACGCCGGCGAAGCCGATGACCAGCCCTGCGATGCGCCAGGCGGTGGGTTTGTCCTTGAGCCAGAGCCAGGCAATCAGCGCGCCGAACATCGGCACGGTGGCGTTCAGGATCGAAGCCAGTCCGGTGCTGATGGACAGCAGCGCAAACGAAAAGCAGGCAAACGGAATGCCCGAATTGAGCAGGCCGATGAAAAAAACCCGTTTCCAGTTCTTCTGCAGCACGGGCAGCAAGCCGCGCAACCACACCAGCGGCAGCAAAAACAGCGCCGCAATCGTCACCCGCACGGCGGCAGTTGGCAGCGGTCCAAACTCGACCGCGCCCATGCGCATGAACAGAAACGACGAACCCCAGATGGCCGCCAGCAGCACGAAGTCATTCAGCCAGCTTTTGGGGCTGGCCACAGCAAGACCGGCGCCCGCGCCCATCGTGGAGGACCGCGCGTTCAAAGAAGACTCTCCGCCAGAGCGCCTTCAAGCCGCAGCAGCGCGGTCTTGCGATCCAGTCCGCCGGCGTAGCCGGTCAGCGCGCCGCAGCTAGCAGTCACCCGGTGGCAGGGCACGATGATGCTGATGGGGTTGCGCCCGATGGCGCCACCCACGGCCCGCACCGCCGCCGGCTTGCCGATGCGCTGGCTGATTTCTGCATAGCTGGTGACTTCGCCCTGGGGAATATCCCGCAGCGCCTGCCACACCGATTGCTGAAACGCCGAGCCGCAGCCAAGGTCCAATGGCAGCTCGAACTGGCTGCGTTGGCCGGCGAAATACTCGCTGAGTTGCTGGCAGGCTTGCTGCAGAACCGGATGGCTGGCGTCTTCGCGCCAGGCCGTCGGGCTTGTGAGTTCAGGCGGCAGATAGCGCTGGTTTTCAGCGAACCACAGCCCGGCCAGGCCTTTGTCGGTGGCGGCGATGACGATGGGCCCGAGCGGGCTGGCAACGGTGGCTTGAACGATGGAAGGGGCGAATTTCATGAGGGTCTCTTGGGCGTGTCTCTTGTTTGCTTTCGGGCATATGGGCAGGAAAAATTGCAGAAATTTATGGTTTTTACAGGTTTTGCGCATACTGAGTATGCGTTTGCAGCTATTATTTTAATAGCGTTCATGGTATTTCCAGTGACGCTGGTATGGCCGGCGCTGCGACCAGCAAACCGCTCCAGGCGCGAATGACCGCATAACTGCGCCACGGTTTCCACGCCAGCGATGCCTTCTCGGCTTCCCGGGCCGGCGACTTGAGCCCCTGCACACCCAGCATTTTATGCAGCGCCACATCGCCGGCCGGAAATGCATCGGGCCAGCACAGCGCGCGCATGGCGATGTACTGCGCCGTCCAGTCGCCTATGCCGGGCAGCGCCTTGAGTTGGGCAATCGTTGTGTTGACATCGGCGCCGCCGTGCAACTGCAGCCGCTTCTCGGCGACCCCCCGGGCAATGCCGTTGATGGCCGCCTGGCGCTGTCGCACGATGCCCAACTGGCCCAGTGCATCACTGCTGGCAGCAGCCAGCACGGCGGGTGCGGGAAACAGCCGGGTCAGCAGCGGCCATGGCGTTTCTATCGGTTCGCCGAATCGGTCCACCAGGCGCTGTGCCAGCGTTCGCGCTGCCGCCACGGTGACCTGCTGGCCCAGCACCGCCCGCACGGCCAGCTCGTAACCATCGAGCGCGCCGGGAACGCGCAGCCCGTCGCCTCCCGGAAAGCTGCTTTGCAGCACGCTGTTGATGGCAGCCGGGTCGGCGTCCAGGTCAAACAGCGCGCGCACCCGTCGAATCACCAGTGGCAGCACGCCCAGCAGCGACTCGCTCACCTGCAAGACCAGCTGGCTGCGCGGCTCGTCAAAACGGGCGAGCAGCCAGCCAGCATGTGTTTTTCCACCCGATTCAACGCTGAATGTCCTTCCTACGCTTGTCTGATGAGCGTCAGTAGCTATGAATTCAATAGCGTTTATACGGTGCGTTTCAATAAACTTCAGCATGGAGGCCACGTCATAAGGCGGGCGGTAACCCAGGCGCACGGTGATGCCTTCATGCTCAGGCCGGGCTTGCTGCCGGCGCATCTGGCTTGGGTTGAGCCGGTAGTGCTGCACAAACGCGGCATTGAAACGGCGCACACTGGCAAAGCCACTGGCCAATGCCACCTGCGTGACCGGCATATCGGTATCGGCCAGCAACTGCTTGGCTGTCAACAGTCGCCGGGTTTGCAAATACTGCAACGGCGACACGCCAAACTGGGCTTCGAAGATCCGCCGTACATGGCGGCTGCTGACGCCCAGGCGCGCGGCCAGCTTTTCGACGGAAGGGCTTTCATCCGTCCAGCCGTCCGGCGCATCGAGCAGCCGCGCTGCTTGGTGCGCCAGAATAAAAGACGAATCCTGGATCGACCAGGCCACCGAATGCGGCGCCAGTTCGGGACGGCAGCGCAGGCAGGGCCGGAAGCCGGCGCTTTCAGCTTGCGCGGCATGGCTGAAAAAGTGGCAGTTCTTGCGCAGCGGCGTCTTGACGCTGCAAACCGGCCGGCAGTAAATGCCGGTAGACGTCACGCCTGTGAAAAATCGGCCGTCAAAACGCGCGTCCTTGGCCTTCAGCGCGAGATAGCAGTCATCGTCGGTCAGCAGGGAATTTTTCGTCGTCATCTGTGAATGATACGGCGATCACATGATGACGGCTGGCCGTTTTCGGACCTGTCGGTGCGCGGCTTGACCGCTTGGCCTGGCGGTTATTCGCGCCGGTACAGGCTGCCAAACCGGGCCAGCTGTTCGGCATGCAAAGGCTGCACCTGGTGCCAGCCAAAGCGCCATTCCCAGTGGCCTTCGCCCTGGCCAGGCAGGTTCATGCGGTGTTCGCTGCCCAGGCCCAGCACGTCCTGCAATGGATGGATGGCGGTGTCGGCGACGCTGGCGCTGGCAGCGCGGATCAATTGCCAGTGGATGTCGTGGCCGTCACCGGTGCCCAGGTAGTCGAGCACCTGCTGGCGCATCGCGGGCGAGGCTTCGGCCCACCAGCCTTGCGTGGTGTTGTTGTCGTGTGTGCCGGTGTAGACGACGGTGTTGCTGTCGTAGTTGTGCGGCAGGTAGGCATTGGTGTTGTCGCCGTCTTCGTTGAATGCAAACTGCAAAATCCGCATGCCGGGCAGGCTGAATTCATGGCGCAAGGCGTCCACGTCGGGCGTGATTTGCCCCAGGTCTTCGGCAATGATGGGCAATTCGCCCAGCGCTGCTTCGATGGCCTGGAACAGCGCCGCGCCGGGGCCGGGCAGCCAGCGTCCCCGGATGGCATTGGGCTCGCTGGCCGGGATTTCCCAATAACCCGCAAAACCCCGGAAATGGTCGATGCGTACGATGTCCACCAGCTCGAAAATGCGCCGCACGCGTTCGATCCACCAGGCATAGCCTTCGGCCGCATGGGCGCTCCAGCGGTACAGCGGGTTGCCCCAGCGCTGGCCGGTGGCGCTGAAATAGTCGGGCGGCACGCCGGCAATGACTGTGGCGCGGCCGTCGGCATCCAGCTCGAACAATTCCTGGCGCGCCCAGACCTCGGCGCTCTGGTAGGCAATGAAGATGGGCGCGTCACCGACGATCTTCACGCCGCGTTCGTTGGCGTGGGTGCGCAGATTTTTCCATTGCCGGTAAAAACACCACTGGCTGAATTTCCAGAAGGCAATGCGTTCGGCATGTGCGCTGCTGGCTTCTTGCAGGGCCTGCTGTGCGCGCTGGGCAAGCGGCGCTGGCCAGTCGCTCCAGTCGCGCTCGCCGTGCTGTTCATCCAGCGTCATGAACAGCGCGTAGTCTTCCAGCCAGCCGGCGTGGTGCAGGCAAAAATCGGCGAAGTCCGCCTGGTCGGCTGCGCTGATGTGTTGCGCAAAACGGGCGGCGGCTTTTTGCAGCCGCGCCATGCGCCACGGCACGACGGCGCCAAAGTCAACGCGGGCATCGCTGAAGCCGGCGTCCGGCTGCAGGTCGGCGTCGTCCAGCCAGCCGTGCTGCTGCAATTCGGCCAGGTCGATCAGCAGCAGGTTGCCGGCAAAGGCCGAACTGCTCATGTAAGGCGAGTTGCCGGGGCCGATGCCGCCCAGCGGCAAAATTTGCCAGAGCCTTTGCCTGGCTGTGACCAGCCAGTCGACAAAGTGATAAGCGGCGGGTCCCAAGTCGCCGCAACCATGCGGGCCGGGCAGGGAAGTGGGGTGCAGCAACACGCCGCTGGCACGGGGAAAGGTCATGGAGGTTGCCCCTTAAAAATGCGGGAAGCCTATTCTCTGCTCACCGTGGTCAGCAAGCAGATTTCAGGCATGAAAAAGGTGTTTTGCGCATATTGCGTAAGTACTTTTAGCTATGTATTAAGTAGCAAATATAGGCGCCATTCTGTAGATTGCCTGTACGCCATGGTGAAAGTGCAAGGGGATTTTTTCTAGAACTGCACTTCGGTACCAGCGACAACCAGCAGCATCAGGCTGTGCGCCGCCAGCTTCAAGGGCGCCTCGCCCTGACCCTGCCAGCGGGTCACGCCGCGAGGATCGGCCGTGTCCAGCACCGCCTGCCAGACGCCGGCGGGCAGCATGAAGTCCCGGTCTTCGGCCTCCGGGTTGACCAGCAGCAGCAATGGCGCGCGGGCGCGGCCCGGCTGGCCGATCAGGCAGCCCAGCACGCGCTTGCTGTTGTCGCGCCAATCCTGGTCTTGCAAGACCTCGCCGCTGCTGTTCAACCAGTGCAGGTCGTGCAGGCCAAGCGTGTCGCTCAGCCCGCTGTACCAGTGGTTGCCAAACGGCAGCAGCTGGCGGCGTAGCGACAGCACCCAGGCGGTGAAGTCGATCAACGTGTCGTCGGCTTGTGTCCAGTCGATCCAGGTGATCTCGTTGTCCTGGCAATACGGGTTGTTGTTGCCTTGCTGGCTGTGGCCGAGTTCGTCGCCGGCGCAGAGCATCGGCGTGCCCTGGGCCAACAGGGTGGTCGCCAGCAGGGCGCGCTGCATGCGGCCGCGCTGTTCGTTGATCTGCGAGTCGTCGGTCGGACCCTCGGCGCCGCAGTTGTTGCTCAGGTTGTTGCCGTGGCCGTCGCGGTTGTCCTCGCCGTTGGCCTCGTTGTGGCGCTCGTTGTGGCTGACCAGATCAAGCAGGGTAAAGCCGTCGTGCGACACCAGGTAGTTCACCGAGGTGCTTGGTGCCCGCCCGCTGCCCTGGTAGAGATCGGCCGAAGCGCACAGCCGCCGGGCAAAGTCGCCAAGCGAGGTGGCCTGCTCGCCCGGCTGCAGCCAGAAGCTGCGCATGCCGTCGCGGAAATGGTCGTTCCACTCCAGCCAGCCTTTGGCAAAACCGCCAACCTGGTAGCCGCCGGGGCCGATGTCCCACGGCTCGGCAATCATCTTGACGCGCGACAGCACCGGGTCCTGCGCCACGGCGGTGAAAAACGCGCCGTTGCGCTCAAAGCCTTCGCTGCTGCGGCCCAGTACAGGCGCCAGATCGAACCGGAAGCCATCGACATGCATGCGCTGCACCCAGTAGCGCAGGCTGTCCATCACCAGCTGCAGCACCCGGGGCTGGCGGATGTCCAGCGTGTTGCCGCAGCCGCTGTGGTTTTCGAAGCCGACCGGCGGCTCCGGGCTGAGGCGATAGTAGCTGGCATTGTCCAGGCCGCGAAAGCTGATGGACGGACCGCCGCCGTCGGCCTCGGGCGTGTGGTTGTACACCACGTCCAGAATGACTTCCAGGCCCTCGGCATGCAGCGCCTTGACCATGCTGCGGAATTCATCGCGCGGGTTGACGCCGCCCTGCTGCGACGCCAGCCGGACGCTGGGCGCAAAGAAGGCCAGCGTGTTGTAGCCCCAGTAATTGCTCAAGCCCATGCCGGCCAGCCGTTCTTCGTCGAGCGCGTAATGAACCGGCAGCAAGCTGATGCTGGTGATGCCCAGGCGCTTGAGGTGCGCCAGCGAAGCCGGGTCGGCCAGGCCGGCATAACTGCCACGCAAGGCTTCGGGCACCGCCGGGTTGCGTTTTGAAAAGCCCTTGACGTGGGCCTCATAGAGCACCGTGTCGGGCAGCGGCACGCCCGGCGGCTGGTCGCCTGACCAGTCGAAGCTGTCCTCCTGAACCACCCGCGCCTTCAGCGCCCCGGCAGCGTTGTCGCGGCTGTCCATGGCTGGCGGCTGTCCGGGCGGTGTATCTTGCGGGCTGGGGTGAACATAGGGAAAGTTTTCATCACACCACTCGAAAGTGCCGACGACCTCGCGGGCATAGGGGTCGAGCAGCAGCTTGTTCGGATTGAAGTAGTGGCCGTGCCGGGGCTGCCAGTCGCCATGCGCCCGCAGGCCATAAATCAGGCCAGGGGTGGCTTTCGGCAGGTAGCCGTGCCGGATGTCGTCGGTGTGGCCGGGCAGCGGTTCGCAGCGCGTCTGCAGCGTGCCGGCATCGTCGAACAGGCACAGCTCGATGGCCGAGGCATGGGCCGAAAAGACAGCGAAATTCACGCCTTGTCCATCCCAGCTGGCGCCCAGCGGCCAGGGCTTGCCGGGCAGAAGTTTGTCGGTCGTGCTCATGCCGTCCACTCCAGAAAAATTGTTGCCAGCGGCGGCAGCGTCAGCACGACAGAGTACGGCTGGCCGTGCCAGGGCAGCGGTTCTGCCGTCGCAGCGCCCAGCGGTGTTCCCAGGTTGCTGCCGCCGTAATGCACCGAGTCGGTGTTGAGCCGCTCGCGGTATTCGCCGGGCTGCGGCACGCCGATGCGGTAGCCCGTCTGCACGGTGGGGGTGAAGTTGCAGACCACCAGCATGAAGCGCCGCGCTTCCAGGCCGCGTCGCACGAAGCCGAGCACCGAATGCGCCGCATCCTGATGGTCCATCCATTCAAAACCGGCAGGCACGAAGTCGAGCTGGTGCAGCGCCGGTGCGCTTCGGTACAACCGGTTCAGGTCGCGCACCAGTTGCTGCACGCCCACATGCCGTTCATCGTCCAGCAGGTGCCAGTCCAGGCTGCGGTCGTGGCTCCATTCGCGCATCTGCGCAAACTCGCAGCCCATGAACAGCAGCTTCTTGCCGGGGTGGCCGAACATGAAACCCAGGTAGGCACGCAGGTTGGCGAACTGCTGCCAGGGGTTGCCGGGCATCTTGCCCAGCAGCGAGCCCTTGCCGTGCACCACCTCGTCATGGGAAATGGGCAGCACGAAGTTCTCGCTGAAGGCGTAGCTCAGGCCGAAGGTCATTTCGCCCTGGTGGTGCTGGCGATGCACCGGGTCGCGCGCCATGTACTGCAGCGTGTCATGCATCCAGCCCATGTTCCATTTGTAGTGAAAGCCCAGGCCGCCTGAAAAGGTCGGGCGCGAGACACCGGGAAATGAGGTCGATTCCTCGGCCATGGTGACGGCTTGCGGCCGCTCGGTGCCAATCACCTCGTTCATGCGCTTCAAAAAGGCGATGGTTTCCAGGTTTTCCCGGCCGCCGTGAATGTTGGGAATCCATTCGCCGGGCTGGCGGCTGTAGTCGCGGTAGAGCATCGACGCCACCGCATCAACACGCAGGCCATCGACGCCGAAGCGCTCCAGCCAGTACAGCGCATTGCCCATCAGGAAATTGCGCACCTCGGTGCGGCCCAGGTTGTAGATCAGCGTGTTCCAGTCGTTGTGGAATCCTTCGCGCGGATCGGCGTATTCATACAGCGGCGTGCCGTCAAAGTTGCCCAGGCCATGGGCATCGGTCGGAAAGTGCGCCGGCACCCAGTCGAGCAGCACGCCAATGCCTGCCCCATGGCAGTGCGCCACGAAGCGAACGAAGCCGTCGGCATCGCCGAAACGCGAAGTCGGCGCGTACAGGCCCACTGGCTGATAACCCCAGGAGCCGTCAAACGGATGCTCGCTGATCGGCAGCAGCTCCAGGTGGGTAAAGCCCATGTCCACCGCATAGGGCACCAGTTGCGCCGCCAGCTCGTCCCAGGTCAGCCAGCGCTGCAGGCCGCTGGCCGGGTCGTCGATGCGCCGCCAGGAACCGAGGTGGACTTCGTAGATGCTCAGGGGCGCGTCCAGCGCGTTGGCCTGCTGGCGCACGCTGGATACAGACTGGCGCGCCGGCATGCTTGATACGATGCTGGCCGTGGCGGGGCGAAGTTCGGCCTGACGCGCATACGGATCGGCACGGGCCGGCAATACCTGGCCATTGGCCGCCAGGATTTCAAATTTGTACCGGGCGCCCATTTCCACGCCGGGCAGGAAGATTTCCCAGACGCCGCACTCGCGCCGCAGCCGCATCGGGTGGCGCCGGCCGTCCCAGAGGTTGAAGTCGCCCACCACGCTGACGCGCGAGGCATTCGGTGCCCACACGGCAAAACTGGTGCCGTCCACACCATCCATCATGCGCGGGTTGGCGCCCAGGATTTCATAGGGCCGAAGGTGCGTGCCTTCGCCGAGCAGCCAGATATCCATGTCACCCAGCACTTGCCCGAAGCGGTAGGGGTCTTCCAGCACGGCGGTCTGGTAGTTGTCCCACTGCACCTGCAGGCAATAAGCAACCGGTGCCGGCAGCGCCAGCAGGCCTTCGAAAAATCCGTCGGGATGCTGCTGCTCCAGCGTGCCGATCGGATGGCCCGAATCGGCATCGAGCACCTCCACCCGCCGGGCACCTGGCAAAAAAGCGCGGATCGACACGCCGCCCTGGTCCGCATGCGGCCCCAGCACCAAGAACGGGTCGGCGTGGCGGGCGCTGCAAATCAGTTCAATAGCTTGCGGGTTCAGCATGGATGAGTCCTCGGGTGCGGTCAAACCGTCATTCCCGCCTTTGCGGGAATGACGCAGGGATGGGCGTGTGAGACATGTGGCTCAACAGGAAAAACTCCGCTCAGTGCGTGGCCGGCTCGATGTTCCAGATCTGGCGGGCGTATTCCCGGATCGTCCGGTCGGACGAAAACGCACCCATGCCCGCCACATTGGCGATGGCCTGCTCTGACCATTTCGCTGGCTGGCGGTACAGCGCATCGACCCGCAACTGGGTGGCGACATACGACTCGTAATCGGCCAGCAGCAGGTAATGGTCGCCGCCCCACAGCAGCGAATCGACCAGTGCGCGGTAGCGCCCCGGCTCTTCCAGAGAGAACTGGCCGCCGGCAATCGCGTCGAGCACGCTTTTCAGCGCGGGAATGCTTTCGTAGTGGCGCATCGGCTGGTAGCCGGTCTGCCGCAGCGCATGCACCTCGGGCGTGCTCAAGCCGAAGATGAAGATGTTGTCATCGCCCACGTTGTGCCGGATTTCGATGTTGGCGCCGTCGTCGGTGCCGATGGTCAGCGCGCCGTTCAGGGCCAGCTTCATGTTGCCGGTGCCCGAAGCCTCGGTGCCGGCTGTCGATATCTGCTCTGACAAATCAGCGCCGGGCATGATGACCTCGGCCACCGACACGCCGTAGTTCGGCACGAACACCAGTTTCAGCTTGTCGCCAATGCGTGGGTCGTGGTTGATGACGCTGCCGACATCGTGGATCAGCCGGATGATGGACTTGGCCGTGTGGTAGCTGGACGCCGCCTTGCCGGCAAAGATCACCGTGCGCGGCACCCAGTCGGCCTGCGGATTGGCCAGGATGGCCTGGTAGCGCGTGACCACATGCAGCACGTTGAGCAACTGGCGCTTGTACTCGTGGATGCGCTTGACCTGTACGTCGAACAACGAGTCGGGGCTGACGGTGATGCCGGTCGTCTTCTCGATATACGCCGCCAGTCGGGTCTTGTTGGCGCGCTTGATGGCCATGAACCTGCCCTGGAAATCGGCGTCGCTGCGATATTCCTTCAGCCGCTTGAGCTGGTCCAGGTCCAGCCGCCAGTGCTTGCCCAGCGTGCTGTCAAGCAGCGCAGACAGGCCGGGGTTGGCCTGTGCCAGCCAGCGCCGGGGTGTGACGCCGTTGGTCATGTTGGTGAAGCGTTCCGGCCACAGGTCGGCGAAGTCGGCAAAGATGGTCTGCACCAGCAGGTTCGAATGCAGCGCCGACACGCCGTTGACCTTGTGGCTGCCGACCACCGACAGATGCGCCATGCGAACGCGCCGCTCGCCGTGCTCGTCGATCAGCGACAGGCGGGACAAAAAGGCGTTGTCGCCGGGACGGTGGCGCGCCGCCATTTCCAGGAATTCCTTGTTGATGCGGAAGATGATTTCCAGGTGGCGCGGCAGGACCTGCTGGATCAGGCTGACCGGCCAGGTTTCCAGCGCCTCGGGCATCAGGGTGTGGTTGGTGTACGAGAACGTCTTGCCGCACAGTGCCCATGCATCGGCCCAGGGCATCTGGTGCTCGTCGCACAGCAGGCGCATGAGCTCGGCCACGCCGATGGCCGGATGGGTGTCGTTCAGGTGAATCGCCACCTTGTCGGCCAGGTTGTCCAGCGTCGGGTGTTCGTCCAGATGGCGCTTGACCAGGTCCTGGATGGACGCGGCGACAAAGAAGTACTCCTGCTTGAGCCGCAACTCGCGTCCGGCCGGCGTGCTGTCGTTGGGGTAGAGCACCCAGGAGATGTTCTCGAATTCGTTCTTGGCCGTCGCCGCCCGGGCATAGTCGCCGGTGTTGAAGGCATTCAGGTCAATGTGCGCCGGCGCCACGGCTTTCCACAGCCGCAAGGTGCTGACCAGCGGCGTGCCATGGCCGGGCACCACCATGTCGTAGGCCTTGGCGGCGACTTCCCCTGCATGGCGCCAGAGGGGTGTGCCCTCAACATGCTCGACCCAGCCGCCAAAGCGCACCGGGTAGCTGATGCCGGCGCGGGGAAATTCCCATGGCGTGCCGTCCTGCAGCCAGGGGTCGGGGTATTCGACCTGCGCGCCGTCCTGGATTTCCTGCGCAAACATGCCGTATTCATAGCGGATGCCGTAGCCGAACGAGGGCAGGCCGAGCGTCGCCATCGAATCCAGGAAGCACGCCGCCAGCCGGCCCAGGCCACCATTGCCCAGGGCTGCGTCGGCCTCGCGGTCGGCCACGTCTTCCATGCTTTGCGCATGCTGCGTCAAGCCCTGCGCGGCGCCGCTCGTCAAGTTGAGTGCTGCCAGCGCATTGGACAGGGTGCGGCCCATCAAAAATTCCATCGACAGGTAAACCACCCGGCGCGCCTTGGCTGCGCGTTGCCGTGCCTGGGTTTCTACCCAGCGCTGTGACAGCTGCTCGCGCGCCACCTGGGCGACGGCCTGCATCAGGTCGGTGGGCGTGGCGTCTTCGGAAGCCACGCCGACGGTGCACAGCAAATGCGCTTCAATGTGCGCCGCCAGGGCATGCTTGGCGATGGGGGGGCTTGAGTTCACGGCGGTATCCTTTAAGGTGCGGCAGACAGGCACGGCTATCGGCAAGGAGCGGGCCATCTGCAAATTTTGGTTGATTCTCGCATGTGAAAAAGACCGCAGGCCCGTCCTTGGGAGGACCGCCAGCAACGCCATCGGTGGTTGCCGGCTGAGGTCGCCGCTGGCGGTTGATGCACTGTCTTGTCTTGTGCAAAGCCCTTGCCCGCGCGGTTTGCGGTATTAAGATGGTGGCGCCCTTCATCACTCCCATGGCAGGAAACAATGAAATCGAATGAACTCGCGCAAAGTCTTGATTTACCAAAACGGGCCATTGCCCTGGTGCTGGCCGGCGGGCGCGGCAGCCGTCTGATGAACCTGACCGACAGCCGTGCCAAGCCGGCGGTCTACTTCGGCGGCAAGTTCCGAATCGTCGACTTTGCGCTGTCGAACTGCCTCAATTCGGGCATCCGGCGCATCGGCGTCATCACGCAGTACAAGTCGCACAGCCTGTTGCGCCACCTGCAGCGTGGCTGGGCCTTCCTGAAAACCGAGATGAACGAATTTGTCGATCTGCTGCCGGCCCAGCAGCGCAGCGGCGACGAAAGCTGGTACCGGGGAACAGCGGACGCGGTGCACCAGAACTACGACATCCTCGAGAGCTACGGCGCCGACTACATCGTGGTGCTGGCCGGCGACCATATCTACAAGATGAACTACGCGCTGATGCTCGCCGACCATGTGGCCAAGGGCCGCGACTGCACCGTCGGCTGCATTGCCGTGCCGCGCATGGAAGCCACCGCTTTTGGCGTGATGGCGGTCGATGAGCACAGCATGGTGACCGAATTCCTGGAAAAGCCTGCCGACCCGCCGTCCATGCCGGGCCGACCCGACATGGCGCTGGCCAGCATGGGCATCTATATCTTCAACGCCGAGTACCTTTACAAGGAGCTAGCGCGCGACATCGCCGACCCCGATTCGACGCACGACTTCGGCAAGGACATTATTCCGCGCGCGGTGAGGAACGGTGAAGTGGCGGCGCATCCGTTCGCGCTAAGCTGCGTGCCGTCCAGCGATGTGGCCGAGCCCTACTGGCGTGATGTCGGCACCATCGATGCCTACTGGGAGGCAAACATCGACCTGACCGCGACCGACCCCGACCTCAACCTGTACGACCAGCACTGGCCAATCTGGACCTACCAGGCGCAGTTGCCGCCGGCCAAGTTCGTGCACAACCAGGAAGACCGGCGCGGCATGGCGATCGAATCGACCGTGTCGGGCGGCTGCATCGTGTCGGGCTATGTGTTCCGCTCGGTGCTGTTTTCCAGCGTGCGCGTTCATTCCCAGGCCAAGGTCAACTGGGCCGTGCTCTTGCCCGGCGTGCAGGTCGGACGCGGCGTCATTTTGAACCGGGTGGTGGTTGACCGGGGATGCAGCATTCCCGACGGCATGGTGATCGGCGAAGACGCCGAGCTCGACAGCCAGCGCTTTCACCGCAGCCTGAACGGCATCACGCTGGTCACCCGCAGCATGCTGGAAAAGATTGCCGCATGAAGGTCCTGCATGCCGCCGCCGAGGTGTTTCCGCTCGTCAAGACCGGTGGCCTGGCCGATGTGGTCGGCGCATTGCCCGGGGCACTGATGGCGCAGGGCGCCGATGTCCGGCTGGTGCTGCCCGGCCTGCCGGCCATTTTGTCGGGCCTGTCCAGCTCGAAGGCAATCTGTGAACTGGGCGCGCTCTTTGGCGCCGGCCGCGTCACCCTGCGCCTGGGCCGGTTGGCGCATAACGGCGTCGCTGCCTATGTGATCGACGCGCCCTACCTGTACCAGCGGCCGGGCAACCCTTACCTGATGCCGGGCGGCAGCGAGTGGCCGGACAACCTGCAGCGCTTTGGCCTGCTCGGCTGGGCGGCGGCGCACCTGGCCGCCGGCGAGCTGGACCCCGACTGGACGCCCGATGTGCTGCATGCCCACGACTGGCATGCCGCCATGGCCTGCGCCTATGCCGCCTGCCATCCGGCCACCCGTGCGGCCACGGTCTTCACGGTTCACAACCTGGCCTACCAGGGGCTGTTTGACGAAGGCGACTTTCACCTGCTTGGCCTGCCGTCGCGCCTGATGGTGCCGGTCGGGCTCGAATTCCATGGCCAGCTGTCCTTCATGAAGGCCGGCCTGAAATATGCCCGGCGCATCACCACGGTCAGCCCGACCTATGCGCAGGAAATCGCCACCGACGCCTTTGGCTGCGGCCTGGACGGCGTGATTCGTGCCCGGGGCGCGGACGTGTCCGGCATCTTGAACGGGGTGGACGGCGAGGTCTGGAACCCGGCCACCGACCTCTTGATTGCCGCGCCGTATTCGGCCGACAGGCTGGACGGCAAGGCGCTGTGCAAGGCGGCCCTGCAGCGCGAACTGGGCTTGAACGTCGATGCCAGGGCGCCGCTGTTTGCCGTCGTCAGCCGGCTGACGTCGCAAAAGGGGCTGGACCTGCTGCTCGACGCCTTGCCCGCGCTGCTCGATTTTCCGACGGCGGGCGGCCCCCAGCTGGCCGCCCTGGGCAATGGCGACCCGGCGCTCGAAGCCGCCCTTGCCCAGGCGGCGGCCGTGCAACCGGGCCGTGTGGCGGTGCGGCTGGTGTATGACGAGGCGCTGGCGCACCGCATGATGGCCGGCGCCGACGCGATGCTCGTGCCGTCGCGCTTCGAGCCCTGCGGTTTGACGCAGCTGTACGCGCTGCGCTATGGCACGGTGCCGGTGGTGCGCCAGGTCGGCGGCCTGGCCGACACGGTGGTCGGCGCCACGCAGGCCACGCTGGAAAGCGACCTGGCCACCGGTTTCAGCTTCGGGCCGGCCACCCCCGCCGCCCTGGCGCAAGCGCTGCGCCAGGCGGTCGCTGCCCACGGCCAGCCTGCGCTCTGGCGCCAGATGATGCTGCGCGGCATGGCACAGAACTTTTCATGGGAAGCCGCCGCCGCGCAGTACATGACGCTGTACCGCGAGGCTCGGGCGGCGTCTGTCACCGAGGCGCGTGTATAACCAAGGTTCGTTTCGCCTGCGGCCTGCGGTTTCCTCGCGGTGACAGACGCTGTTTAAAATTTCCAGGCAGTGTTTTTCCTTTTCCTGCACTCCGGCCCTGTCGCGCCATCACCATCAACAACACTTCAAAAAGAGCCCCACCATGCAAGTAGCCGCTTCGATCTTCAAGGCCTATGACATCCGGGGCGTCGTCCCCAGCACCGTGACCGAAGCGGTTGCCGAGGGCATTGGCAAGGCCTTTGGCACGATCGCACTGGCGCAGGGCGAAACCACCGTGGCCGTGGGCCGTGACGGCCGGCTCAGCGGCCCGTCGCTCAGCGCTGCACTGATGCGCGGCCTGCAGGCGGTCGGCATCGAAGTGATCGATGTCGGCATGGTCACCACGCCGATGCTGTACTTCGCCGCCAACACGCTGTGCAGCAGCGGCATCCAGGTCACCGGCAGCCACAACCCCAAGGACTACAACGGCTTCAAGATGGTCATGGCCGGGCGCGCCATCTACGGTGACGACATCCAGGCGATCCGCGCCATGATGGAGGGCGAAACCTGGGCGCTCAAGGACAGCGGCAGCGTGCGCCGTGTCGATGTCACCGACGCCTACCAAACGCGCATCGTGTCCGACATCCAGCTGGCGCGGCCGATGAAGGTGGTGGTCGATTGCGGCAACGGCATTGCCGGCGCCACGGCCCCGGATATTTTCCGCGCCATCGGCTGCGAAGTGACCGAACTGTTCAGCGAGGTCGATGGCAACTTTCCCAACCACCATCCCGACCCGAGCAAACCCGAAAACCTGCAGGACCTGATCCAGGCGCTGCAGGCCGGTGACGCCGAACTCGGTCTGGCCTTTGACGGCGACGGCGACCGCCTGGGCATCGTCACCAAGGACGGCCAGAACATCTACCCCGACCGCCAGATGATGCTGTTTGCCAGAGACGTGCTGAGCCGCGTGCCGGGCGGCACGATTGTTTATGACGTGAAATGCTCGCAGCGCCTGGCGCCCGAGATTGAAGCGGCCGGCGGCGTGCCGCTGATGTACAAGACTGGCCATTCGCTGATCAAGGCCAAGATGAAAGAAGTCGATTCACCGCTGGGTGGCGAGATGAGCGGCCACATCTTTTTCAAGGAGCGCTGGTTCGGTTTTGACGACGGCACCTACGCCGGCTGCCGGCTGCTGGAAATCGTCAGCAAGGCGGCGGACGCCGGCGTGCTGCTCAACAGCCTGCCGACCAGCTTCAGCACGCCCGAGCTGAACGTGCCCTGTGCCGAAGGCGAGCAGCACACGGCCGTGGCAAAAATGGTTGGCATGGCAAATGAGGCCGTGCGCAGCGCCGGGTCGCCCCAAGCAAGCACAGCCCCCTCGGGGGGCAGCGAACCACGCGAAGCGGGGAGCGTGGGGGCTCTGTTCGACGCGCCGGCCAAGGTCACGACCATCGACGGCGTGCGCGTGGACTGGCCGGACGGCTTTGGCCTGATTCGCGCCTCCAACACCACGCCAGTGCTGGTGCTGCGCTTCGAGGGCCAGACGCAGGCGGCGCTGGACCGCATCCAGGCCGACATGCTGGTACTGCTGCGCAGCGTCAAACCCGATGCGGTGTTTGCCGCGCCAGCGCATTGAATATAGAAGTGCACAGCGCAATACAGGCCGCAGGGAGCGTGGAGGGACCTTCTCCAGTCCAGTCAGGGCCGTGGAACCGGCTTTGCCGGGCCACAGGCGCAGCAGCCCCCTCGGGGGGCAGCGAACCACGCGAAGCGGGGAGCGTGGGGGTTCGAATCCTTCTCGTCAAGCTGTCATCTCTCGGCGATGTCGTGCATGCCCTGCCGGTGGTGCAGGACCTACTCGCGGCCCTGCCGGGCGCGCAGATCGACTGGGTGGTTGAACAATCGTTTGCGCCCGTGCTGGCGCTGCACCACGGCGTGCGGCGCATCATCCCGTGCGAAATCCGGCGCTGGCGCAAGTCGCCGCTGTCGGCAGCCACGCGCCAGCAGTGGAACGCCTTCAAGGCCGACCTGCGGCAGACCGAGTACGACGCCATCATCGACCTGCAGGGCCTGACCAAATCCGCCGTGGTGGCCTGGCTGGCGCGGCTGGCGCCCGGCGGCAAGCGTTATGCGCTGGGTAACCAGACCGACGGTTCCGGCTACGAAGCCCCGACGCGCTGGGTGGCCGACGTGGCGATACGCATCCAGCCGCACATCCACGCCGTGCAGCGCTCGCGCGAACTGGCGGCCCGGGCGCTGGGCTATTCCCTTGCGCCCAGCCCCGATTACGGGCTGAAACGGCAACTTGCGCAATCAGGATGGACGCATTCAGCGACTGAAAAAATAGCAAACAGGGTGGCTTTCGTGCATGGCACATCGCGTGCTGACAAGGAATGGCCGCTGGACCACTGGACGGCCCTGGGCCATCGCCTGAATGCCGCCGGCTACCAGGTCGCGCTGGCCCACGGCAATGAAAAAGAGAAGCTCAAGAGCCAGGCAATTGCCCGGGTGCTCAACGAACGCGCGCCCGGCCATGCCGTTGCCCTGCCGCTGCTGCCGCTCGATGCGCTGACGCACGAGCTGGCCCAGTGCGCCGGCGTCATCGGCGTGGACAGCGGCGTCAGCCACATCGCCGTGGCGCTGGACCTGCCGCATGTGCAGCTGTACAACTTCGACACCGCCTGGCGCACCGGCCCCGACGCGGCCAGCGGTCGACAAGTCAGCGTGTATGCCGCGCCCGCGCCTGGCGTGGATCAGGTCTGGCAGGCCTGGCTGGGCTGCCTGGACACCGTGCAAGGGGCGCAGGAACGGCCATCCCAAGTCCTGGAATGGTCGTCGTGCGAGACTGACGGCGCATGAGCGGCTGGGCGCGCGCGCTGTATTCGGTGCTCATGACGCTTGGCCAACCACTGCTGCGGCGCAAACTGGCGCGGCGCGGGCGGCAGGAGCCGGGCTACCGGGAAGCGGTCGATGAACGCTTTGGCCACTACCACCAGCCGCCTGAGATGGCGTCCGAACTGGTCTGGGTGCATGCCGTGTCGCTGGGCGAAACCCGGACCGCCGCCGTGCTGCTCAAGGCCTTGCGTGCCCAGCATCCCGCGCTGCGTTTGCTGCTCACGCACGGCACCGCCACCGGCCGCGAAGAGGGCAGGGCGCTGCTCCAGTCCATTGGCCGGCCCGGTGACGTACAGGTCTGGCAGCCCTGGGACAGCCCAATGGCCGTCAAGCGCTTCTTCAGCCACTTCAAGCCGCGGCTGGGCCTGCTGATGGAAACTGAACTCTGGCCGAACACCGTGGCCGAATCCAAACGACGCGGCATGCCGCTGGTGCTCGTCAACGGCCGGCTGTCGGCCAAGTCGCTGAATCAGGCGCATCGATGGGCGGCGCTGGCGTTGCCGGCTTATGGCGCGCTGTCGGCCGTGTATGCGCAGACGCAAGCCGATGCCGAGCGTTTTTGCCAGTTGGGCGCGCCCGTCGCGGGCGTGTTTGGCAACCTGAAGTTCGACGCCACGCCGGATGCCGCCCTGCTGACCAAGGGCCGGGTGTGGCGCGAAACACTGGCGCGTCCGGTACTCATGTTCGCCAGCTCGCGGGAAGGCGAAGAAGACGATTTTCTCAAGCAAATAAGTGCTTTTGCGCAGGCGGGACGGTCGCAATCAGCTATGAATTCAGTAGCAAACCCATTGCCCATTGCCTTCCAGGCACTGATCGTCCCGCGCCACCCGCAACGCTTTGACGAAGTGGCCGCGCTGGTCGTGCAGCACGGCTTGCGTGTGTCGCGCCGTTCCAGCTGGCAGGGCAGCCCCGCCGACAGTGAAGCAGCCATGGCCGCCGAGGTCTGGCTCGGCGATTCGCTGGGCGAGATGGCGCTGTACTACGGCCTGGGCGACGCGGCCCTGCTGGGTGGCAGCTTTGCGCCGCTGGGCGGGCAGAACCTGATCGAAGCCGCCGCCTGCGGCTGCCCGGTGGTGATGGGACCGCACACCTTCAATTTCACCGAAGCGGCGGAACTGGCCGAGGCCGAGGGCGCGGCGCTGCGCGTAGAGGGCATGGCGCAAGCAGTGCAAGCCGGGCTGGGGCTGATCAACGATCAGGCCGCGCTGGGGAAGGCGGTGAACGCCGGGCTGGCATTTGCCGCGCAAAACCAGGGCGCCATGGCCCGCACGGCAACAGCGCTGCAGGCCTTCCTGTAGCCTGGCAGAAGTACCAGGGCAGATTTGCAAACGCCATGGCCTCGGGCCTGGCATTTCCGGACAAGGCCCTGGCCCCGCGGGTGCTGCCAGATTACAGGCAAAAAAAATCCCCCTGGCTGTAAAACCGGAGGGAGAGAAAAGCTCGAGTTCTCTTAATCGTCATCCCAAGGGAATGGTTGGTATGCGAGCATCTGCACGCAGCGTTGCCAAAGCCTTATTTGGCAGGCGCGTCGCCGGTTTTCCCGGCAGCGCCTGTCGAGCCGGTGGCCCCTGTGGCGCCGCTGGAGCCGGTCGCGCCGGTGCTGCCCGTGGAACCCGTTGCGCCGGTCGCTCCTGCCGGGCCTGGCTGGGTAACGACGGTTTTTTCGCAGGCTGCGAGGCCCAGCGTCATGACAAGGGCGGCTGAGAGCAATGCGTATTTCATGGTGATCCTTTGGATGAATTTGAACGCACCCGATGTGCATTTTTTTGTTCCTCGCCAGCTTAACGAGGCCAGATCAAAACGGCTGTAGGACTGGCGCACGATCTGCAGTCCCTTATTGGCCGAAGCGGGGCTGGCGTTGCTGGCGCGAACGCAAAGTGCGCCGGACGGGGAAACCACAACTGTTTTTGGCTTCAAACTTCCGGTTGAGCGAAACCACCCTGACCGTTGGTCTTGGCATTCAAGGCATCTGCCCGTTTTTACCATCGAATGCAGGGCTGCCTGCGCAGACCGCGCCTGTGCCAGAGGTCTATTGGATGCAACAACGGTTGTTGGCTGTTTAAAACGATGGCGCACAGCTCAGCCGATGGTGCCGGCGCGGGCCAGCGCAGGCGCGCAGGTGATGCCCAGGAGCGAATGGGCGAATGAGTAAATGCGTATTTTCGGGTGCACTTCAAGGTCTCCAAAATCAGACTGCCCCGGACTCGATCCGGAAATCCGCAACCCATGACCCTGCTGGGGAGACGGCTTGGTTCCCAGGTGCTGAAACCCCGGGCTTGATCCGGGGCCGGGATGGCAGAAACCCCTGTCATTGCGCCTTGACCTGACAAGCGACCTGAGCAGTCACTGATTTTTAAAAAATCAAGGCTTTGCGCAGGCGTGGTGGACGCAAGCAGCTATGGATTCAGTAGTGAATCAGCGGGTCAGCAAGCCATTGACCTGCTGCAAATCCCCGGGCGTCAGCGTGCCGCTGGCCTGGCGCAGCCGCAATCCGCCGAGCAGCACGTTGTAGCGCGCCTGTGCCAGGTCGCGCTTGGTCTGGAACAGCTGGCTTTGGGCGTTCAGCACGTCGATGTTGATGCGCACGCCGACCTGGTAACCGAGCTTGTTGGCGTCCAGCGCGCTCTGGCTGGACAGTTCGGCGGCTTCCAGCGCACGGACCTGGCCCTGGCCCGATTGCACACCAAAGTAGGCAGTGCGCACGTTTTGCGACACGCTGCGCCGCGTGCCTTCAAGGTCGCTCAGCGCCTTGTCGCGCAGCGCCAGTGTTTCGCGGATGCGGTTTTGTGTCGAGAAACCGGCAAACAGCGGCACATTGAGCAGCAGGCCGACGCTGCCGGTGTTGGCACGCGAGGAAATGCCGGACTGCACCACGGTATTCGACGGATTTTTGGTGACGTTGTAGCTGGCGGTGGCGTCCAGCGTCGGTTTGTGGCCGGCTTCTGCTTTCCTGATTTCCAGGTCGGCAATCTCGGCATTGCTGCGCGCCTGGCGAATCGCGGGGTTGAGCCCTTCGGACTGGCTGACCCAGGTGTTGACATCCGCCGGCACCACATCGGGAAGGTTCACGGGAAAGGCCAGGGGCCGGGGCTGCGATTCGGTGATGCCGACCAGCTGGTCGAGCGCGATCTTGCGCACGCGCAGGTCGTTTTCAGCGGCGATTTCCTGGGCGCGGACCAAGTCAAAGCGCGCCTGGGCTTCGCGGGTGTCGGTGATGGTCGATGTGCCGACTTCAAAATTGCGCTTGGCAAAGGCCAGTTGCTCGTTCACCGCTTCCTTTTGCGCGCGCACAAAAGCCAGCGTGTCCTGCGATGCCAGCACGTCAAAATAAGCCTGGCTGGTGCGAACGATCAGGTCTTGCGCGGCGGCTTCCAGCTGGGCGCGCGCCAGGTCAACCTGCCGGAAACCCTGCTCGTAATTGGCCCAGTTGCCCGGCCGGTACAAGGGCTGGCTGGCGCTCAGCGTGGCGTTTTGGGTGTTGAAGCTGGTGCTGCGGTCTGCCGTGGCGGTGGCGCTGTCAATGTTGATGCGCGAGGCACCCGCAGACAGGCCGGCGCTTGGCAATATGCCGGCCTGGGCCTGGTCGGCACGCGCCAGGTTGGCGTCGTATTGCAGCTTGGCCGACTGGTAGGTGGCGTCAAAAGCACGCGCTGATTCATACAACTCGACCAGGCTCTGCGCCTGCGCCAGTGGCGCCAGGCTTGCCAGCGAAAATGCGACCGAAACGGCAAGCATCGACCGGCGGGGTGCCGACAATTGGGTGAGCAGGGTCATAAAAGTCTTGCCGAGGTTGAATGAATCAAGGATTAAAACGCAGCGTGGCCAACGCGCCAAAGACGGCGGCCCGGTTCACCGTGTCGCACCACAGCCGCCCAACAGGCCTTCTAGTAGCGAGGAACCGATGGATCGACCTGCTGCGTCCAGGCGTCGATGCCGCCCTGCAGGTTGACGACTTCGGCAAAACCGCCTTGCGCCAGGTAGTTGGCCACCTGCTGGCTGCGCATGCCGTGGTGGCACAGGCAGGCAATGGGATGCCCGGTGCCGAGCATGTCCTTCAGTTCGGCCAGGCGCGCTGGAACCTCGCGCATGGGCAGGGCCAGCAGGCTGAAGCCGTCTTCCCGGACCGATGCGGTTTGCACTTCCCAGGGTTCGCGCACGTCCAGCACCACCGGAAGGACGGTTGGCGCCAGATCAGCAGCGACACGGTCGCGCCAGGCGGCAAAGTCGGAGGGATTGAGTTGAGAAATCATTCGGCTGGCCTTGCGGTGGGTTCAGGGGGTCAGAAAGTGAATTTGGACGGCTCGGGGAAATTGAGCAGCCGGGGCGCCACCGTGTCCCACGCTTGCGCGGTGCGAAACGATTCTTTGCCGACGCGGGTGATGAGCGTGGCGCGCATCATCGGCTCGTAGCCGACGATGGCGCTCAGCCGGCCGCCGACTTTGAGCAGGTCAAGCAGCGACGGCGGCACTTCAGCGACCGAGCCGCTGAGCACGATCACGTCGAACGGGCCGCGCAGTGGGCCGTTGTCGGACACTGTCTCGGCCAGGTTGGCCGCGCCGTCAGCCAGACGCACTTCGGCGTTGTAGATGCCAGCCTTTTGCAGATTGCGGCGTGCGGTTTCGGCCAGCGCAGGCTCGATTTCAAGCGTGATGACCTGTTGGGCGCGGTGCGCGAGCAGCGCGGTCATGTAGCCGGAGCCAGTGCCGATCTCCAGCACTTTTTCATGTTTTTGCACGGACAGGTCCTGCAGCAGCCGGGCTTCAACCTTGGGCGCGAGCATGCACTGGCTGGGATTGTTCTGTGGCGGCAACGGGATTTCCATGTCGACAAAGGCCAGTGCCTTGCAGGCCGGTGGCACAAAGTCCTCGCGCCGGACCAGGGCGAGCAGGGCCAGGACCTGGCTGTCCAGCACTTCCCAGGGGCGGATTTGCTGCTCGATCATGTTGAAGCGGGCTTGTTCGTAGTTCATGGCAGATGGGTGGTGAGGCGGTGGTATTGAAAAGAAGAGGGCATGCAGCGCAGGCGCTGATTTTAGACGGCGTGCGATGCATTAACTCTGACGCGGATTGAGCGCAGGGGCTTTCGCTGCCGGCAACGGTTTACCCCGGAACCTGCCCTTGCGCCCTTGCGCCAAGTTGTCCCTGTCGGCGTGACGGAAATCGCTTTCACGCTCCGTGAGGCCCTGCAGTTCGCCGGTAAAGCGGGATTTGGTGAACGCAAGGCCCAGCGCCCTTGGCATGGCGCGCTTCATGCTTCAGGCCTGTGGGTCGCCTGGCGCGGCGCGCATGCCGTCCAGAAGAATGCCCAGCTGCGATGCGATGTATTTTTGGGGATCGAGTGGACAATCGATGGGCATGCATACCCCCATCGAATGCTGCGACAGGATCATGAAGACCATCGGTGCGACCACGCTGTACACCGCATAGTCCAAATCCATGCTGCGAAATTCGCCGCGGTCGATGCCGCGCTGCAGGATGCGGCGAATCAATGAATGGCCGGGCTGGACGACTTCCTGGTGGTAGAAGGCGGCAATGTCCGGGAAGTTGCCGGCCTCGCTCATCATCAGCTTGGTCAGGCCCGAGGCCCTGGTCGCGCCGACCCGGTCCCACCAGCTGTTCATGCAGTAAGCCAGCATGTCGCAGCTGCTGCCCTTGAACGCTTCAAAGTCGCTGTTCCATTCGACCAGGCGACCTGAAATGCTTTCGCGCACCACCGCCTTGAACAGCTCGTCCTTGCTGGGAAAGTAAAGGAACAACGTGCCTTTGGACACGCCGGCACGCGCCGCGACTTCTTCCACCCGGGTGGCCGCAAAGCCTTTTTCAACAAACAGGTCGAGCGCAGCGTTGAGCAGTTCGCCGGGCCGGGCCTCTTTGCGGCGCTCGCGTTTGGCGCCCGGGGTGGGGGAGGTGTCGGTGGACAATGAAGTGATTTCTATATTACTGACTAATGGGTTAGTAATATAACTTTTTGCCTTTGTGACGTCAACCGCCAGGCCCGCAGTGATGAACGACTGGATAATCCGGAAAAGAGTTCATGGCGCAAGGCGGCCAGCGGTGCTTTTGGCTGAGGCGAAGTGGTTTTATTTCGCTATAACAGTTTCAGTATCAAAAAGGCTGCTTGCGCATGTACAGTGTGCGTAAGCAACTATGAATACTGTAGCAATTAATCCCTGATTACCTTCTGCGCCGTGATTGGGAGGCGGTTCGATCGGGCTGCAAGCGCGCGCGCTTATCGGTCGAACGCCGGGCGTTTCGGGTCGAAGGTCCAGTTGGGAATAAGGCTTTGCATGGCAGCTGCGTCGTCGCGAGAACCCAGGCCGTGCCGCTTGTACAGCTGATGGGCTTTTTCGACCTCGGCCATGTCCAGCGCGACGCCCAGGCCGGGCTTCTGGGGCACCTGAACCAGACCGCCGACGATCTGCAGCGGCTCTTTCGTCAGGCGCTGGCCGTCCTGCCAGATCCAGTGCGTGTCGATGGCCGTGACGCGGCCCGGCGCGGCAGAGGCGACGTGGGTGAACATGGCCAGCGACACGTCGAAATGGTTGTTCGAATGCGAGCCCCAGGTCAGCCCCCAGTCGCGGCAGGTCTGCGCCACGCGCACCGAGCCGGCCATGGTCCAGAAGTGCGGGTCGGCCAGCGGAATGTCCACCGATTGCAGCGACAGCGCATGCGTCAGCTGGCGCCAGTCGGTGGCGATCATGTTGGTGGCCGTGGGCAGGCCGGTGGCGCGGCGGAATTCGGCCATCACCTCACGGCCTGAAAATCCGTCCTCGGCGCCGCACGGGTCTTCGGCGTAAGCGACGACGTTCTTCATGTCCTTCATCAGGCGAATCGCGTCTTTCAGCAGCCAGCCGCCGTTCGGGTCGAGCGTGACCCGCGCTTGGGGGAAGCGCTCGTGCAGCGCCGTGACGGCCTCGATTTCTTCCTCGCCACGCAGCACACCGCCCTTGAGCTTGAAGTCGTTGAAGCCGTAGCGCGCATGGGCCGCTTCGGCCTGGCGCACGATGGCCTCGGGCGTCAGCGCCGTTTCATGGCGAACGCGCGACCAGTCGTTGTCGGCGTCAGGCTCGCTGTTGTAGGCCAGACCGGTCCGGCTGCGGTCGCCGACATAAAACAGATAGCCGAGCATCTCGACCGCTTCGCGCTGCTGGCCTTCGCCGAGCAAGGCGGCCACTGGCACGCCCAGGTGCTGGCCCAGCAGGTCGAGCAGCGCCGACTCCACGGCCGTCACGGCGTGGATGGTGGTGCGCAAATCAAAGGTCTGCAGCCCGCGCCCACCGCTGTCGCGGTTGGCAAACTGGCTGTGCATCTGCTGGAGTACGCGCAGGTAGCTGCCAATGGGCTGGCCGACGACCAGTGCCCGGGCATCTTCCAGCGTCTGGCGGATTTTCTCGCCGCCCGGCACCTCGCCCACACCGGTATTCCCGGCGTTGTCGGTCAGGATCAGGAGGTTGCGCGTAAAGAAAGGGCCGTGCGCGCCGCTCAGGTTGAGCAGCATGGCGTCGCGGCCGGCGACGGGGATCACTTGCAGGTCGGTTACCAGCGGGGTGGAGTGGGTGGGCATGGAGGGGTGTTTAAAAGGTTGGAAAAAGGCGCTGGCATGAAAGCCCGTTCACCAACCCCATCGCCCGGCGGACGACAGGTTGCGTATGCGTTCAATCAATGCCGATTATTTCCGTTTCAACGAACCTGATGGCGTATCTTCCCAATCCGTCGGATCAAAACTGAACTTGTACAGTGTATTTTTTCTATGGAGCGCCTGGCTCGTCAGGCGGGTTGCCAACAATGTTTTTTGCAGTGTTGGACAGAGCCAGCAGCAGTTTGCCGTGCGGCCTGAACGCTACGCCCATGGTCAGGTTGCAGCCCTGATGCATCAAAAAATCAGCCAGAACATGAATTCAGCCAGCCTGAATCCTGCATCAAACCCGGAAAAGCGGCACCACAAAAGAAGCAGGCGGCACAGGTCTTGACCCAATCCAGGCAATCAGTGCGAGCAATGCCGCCTGCAAGGGCAGCCGCAAGACCAGTGCCCAATAGGGGAAAGAGGGAAAAAGCGCCGGCTGCTGCAGCATGTAGACATGTGCCGGTGTCACTGCCAGCGTCAGGGCGAACAGTCCCCAGGCTGCAAGGCGACGGGTCGGCTGCCATAACAGGCCGACAGCGCCGAGCAGCTCGAATACGCCGCTGGCCAGCACGGCACCGCGCGGCCAGGGAATATAGGGCGGCACGATGCGCATTTCGGCTTCGGTGAAAACGAAATGGCCGATGCCGCCTATGAAAAACCAGAGAAAAACACATCCTAAAGCCAGGCGCATGGCCGGTTTGAGCGTGCTGCGAGGTATGTCCATCATGTGTCTTATGCCTTGATGTCCCGAAAGGCGCAAGCACCTTCGATGTCAAATTTGAAGCTTCTCACGCACTGATGCACTTCGCCGCTGGCTTCCGACAAAACAAGCTGGCACGTTCCTACAGTCCCTTTTGCCCGCATGACCAGAATGGTTTCGATGCAGTCGTACCCGAATCGTGTTTTTCTTCCGCGCAAGGCGTACAAATATGCGTGAAAATGCCGATTTGCTGGTGGCGCTGCCCGGTCCGGACCAATGCGAACAAAAGCGATCACTATTCGGGACGGTACCGGCTCCGCTCACCAAGAATTTTTTGGCGAAAGACGATGGCTTGGTTGAACAACCTTGCCAGGGAGCGCAGAAGTGCCAGGTAAGCGGCTTTCGGGAAGGCACCGGGTTTGAAGCCGATGACTGGGTGGCAGACGAAGTGCCGGTGGCGCTGGAGTTCAATGGCATCTCGCATGCGGTGATGTTGGCAACGCCTCTGGATCTCGCCGAGTTCGCGCTCGGATTTGCGCTGAGCGAGGGCATCATCGATGCGCCAGCCGAGCTTTATGCGGTGGACGAGGAGTTGTCTGAACTGGGTATCACCCTCAAACTCAACGTGGCAAGTGCAGCCTTTGCGCGCCTCAAGTCTCGCCGTCGCTCGCTGGCAGGGCGCACGGGTTGTGGCCTGTGCGGCACCGAAAGCCTGAACCATGTCGCGCGTGATTTGCCGGTTCTGCCGGACACAGCGCCCATCAGCCGCCTGGCGGTGGCGCGGGCAATGTCCGGCATTGTGGCCCTGCAAGCCTTGCAGCAAGCCACGGGTGCCGTCCATGCCGCCGCGTGGTGTTCGCCGCAAGGCGAAGTGGTGTGCCTGCGGGAGGACGTGGGACGGCACAACGCGCTTGACAAGCTGATTGGGGCGCTGGCTTTGAACAAGGTCAACGCGTCCACCGGATTCATTTGTGTGACCAGCCGCGCCAGTTTCGAGATGGTTCAAAAAGCGGCGTCGGCGGGTGTGCCCCTGCTGGCTGCCGTCTCGGCGCCGACCGCGCTGGCCATCAGGACGGCGCAGCGCCTTCGCATGACGCTGGTGGGTTTTGCCCGCCGGCAGGACCTGGTGGTCTACAGCCACGAAGAGCGGCTTGACATGGCGGCATGCCTTGGTCGCACTGCCCCGGTTGAAGCCTGATTGACGTGGCCGCCAGCATGTTTGACGTTTTGAGGAGTAAAAAAATACATCAATTACTGGCGACGACAGTACGGCGGGCTTCGGTGGCGCTGGCAAGTTTGCTGGTTTCTGGCTGCACTCCGATCGGCTTGGGCTTTTTAAATCCAGCCGGGCCTGTCGCTGCATCACAGCGCGACCTGTTCGTCAACGTGATTTTGCTGATGCTGGTGGTCATCATTCCAGTATTTATTTTGATGCCGCTGATTGCCTGGCGGTATCGGTACAAAAACCGCAGCGCCCTCTATCGGCCGAACTGGACATTTTCATGGCCGCTCGAAATTCTGATCTGGGGCGTGCCGGTCGTCATTGTTGCAACGCTGAGCGTTTTCGTGTGGCGTGCAACCCATCATCTTGACCCGTACCGGGCCATTGCTTCCAACAAACCGGCGCTTGAAATCCAGGTTGTCGGACTGGACTGGAAGTGGTTGTTCATCTATCCGGACCAGCGCATTGCAACCGTAAACGAGCTGGTCTTTCCGGTCGACCAGTCAATACGGCTGCTGATCACCAGTGATACGGTGCTTCAGTCATTGATGATTCCGCGTCTTGGTGGGCAAATTTATGCCATGGCTGGCATGCGCACTGAACTGAACCTGAAATCGGACGCGCCTGGAATTTTTACCGGGGAAAACACGCAGTACAACGGCAAGGGTTTTCAAGATCAGAAGTTCAAGGCCGTTGCCGTTTCACCGGATGAATTCAGCGCATGGATTTCACGCGTACAGGCTTTGCCCACGCGGCTTGACGTCGCCAGATACGCCGAGCTCAGCCAAAAATCAGTGACGCCCACGCCGCTGTTTTTCTCGAAAGTCGAGCCGGGTCTTTTTGACAAGGTCATCGCGCGCTACCACCACGGCGGCACGGCCATGCAGGCCATGACAGCCAATGACTGAAACCTATGGGTTGAGGCATTGGGTATTTGGCAATCTGGGCTATGACGCCTTGCCTTTTTACAGCCTGCTGGCTAGCGTGGCCGCCGGTATGGTGGTACTGGGTGCGCTAACAGTCGTCGGTCTTGTCACGCGTTATGGCAAATGGCGCTATGTCTGGTCTGAATGGCTGACGAGCCTGGACCACAAGCGCATCGGCATCATGTATGTGGTGCTGGCAATGGTGATGTTGAGCCGCGCGCTGGTTGAAGCGGTGTTGATACGGCTGCAACAGGCAGTGGCCATCAATGCCCCCGGGTTTTTGGAGCCCGAACACTTTGCGCAACTTTTCAGCACGCACGGCACGGTCATGATTTTCTTCGTGGCGATGCCGTTCTTGACCGGCCTGATCAACTATGTGATGCCGCTTCAGATCGGCGCGCGCGACGTGGCCTTTCCGCTGCTCAACTCAATCAGTCTGGGACTAACCGCTTCAGGGGCTGCGCTGGTCATGGTGGCGCTGGTGGTGGGCAGGTTTTCGACCGGCGGCTGGACCGGCTACCCGCCCTTTACCGGCATCGAATTCAGTCCCGGCGTCGGTCCGGATTACTGGATTTGGGCCGTGTCGCTCACTTCCCTTGGCACCACGATGACCGGCATCAATTTCGCGGTGACGATTTATAAAAACCGCGCACCGGGGATGCAGCTGTTTCGCATGCCGCTGTTTTGCTGGACGGCACTGTGCACCAGCATTCTGATGCTGTTTGCGATGCCGCCCCTGACGGTCGCCACCGCGATGCTGGCCCTTGACCGTTACCTGGGCATGCATTTTTTCACCAATGACATGGGGGGCAACATCATGAACTATGCCAACTTGTTCTGGCTGTTCGGCCACCCCGAGGTGTACATCCTGATTCTTCCGGCCTTTGGTGTGTATTCGGAAGTGATTCCGGTGTTTGCCACCAAGCGCCTGTACGGCTATGTGTCGCTGGTGTACGCCACCATGGCCATTGCGGTGCTTTCCTTCACCGTGTGGCTGCATCATTTCTTCACGATGGGCCAAACCGCAAATATGAACGCGGCCTTCGGCATAGCCACCATGACCATCGGCATTCCGACAGGTGTCAAGGTATACGACTGGATATTGACCATGTTTCGCGGGCGTATCCGTTTTACCGTGCCCATGCTGTACGCGCAAATGTTCATCGTGACCTTCGTGCTGGGCGGCATGACCGGCATCATGCTGGCCACGCCGCCGCTCGACTATGTGGTGCACAACACCGTGTTTTTAGTGGCTCATTTTCACAACATGCTGATCCCCGGTTTGCTCTTCGGCATGCTTGCGGGTTACCAGTTCTGGTTTCCCAAGGCGTTCGGGTTCCGGCTTGACGAGACCTGGGGGCGCATCGGTTTTGTTTGCTGGTCAGCCGGTTTTTATCTGGCTTTCATGCCGCTTTACGTGCTGGGAGTGCAAGGCATGCCGCGCCGCAGCCAGGCGCTTTTCGAGTCGGCCTATCGGCCATGGTTGCTGGTTGCGGCAGTGGGTGCACTGGTGCTGTTTTGCGGCCTCGCCAGCCTGTTTATCCAGTTGTGGGTCAGTATTCGGCGCCGTGATCAAAACCGGGTTGCTGCGGGCGATCCGTGGGATGGCCGTGGACTGGAATGGTCGGTTGCGGCGCCACCACCTGCCTACAACTTTGCCGTTCTTCCTGAAATCAGTGGCCGCGATGCATTCTGGCAAAGCAAGCTGCGTGCACAAGCCTATGTGCCAGCCGCGCATTACGCGGATATCGAGCTGCCCAAAAACAGTGCGATTGGCGCGGCCATCGCAGTAGCCGGCACTGCCTGCGGTTTTGGACTGGTCTGGCACATCTGGTGGCTGGCCATTTTGGGTTTCGTTGTGATTTGGGGTGCCGTCATCGCCAGAAGCTTTGTGCGCAACACGCAGCAGGTGATCAAGGCAGATGATGTTTGCCGCAGTCACACCGGCTGGTTGACGCGCGTTGGCAATTGCGTTGCCATTTCGCGCGAACTCGAAACCACTGCGTCCAATCAGGGCCTGGCGAGGGCAGAACCATGAGCATCCGTCAGTTCAGGCACGCAGGCCTCAACCTTGAGGGCGACGATACGGCAACGCAAGCCGGGGTGGAAAGCACCGTGTTTGGCTTTTGGGTGTTCCTGATGAGCGATGCCGTGTTGTTTTCGCTGTTGTTGGCCACTTACGGCGTGATGTTGCCGGGGACCGCTGGTGGGCCGGTTCCATCGGAAATTTTTGAGTTGCGCAGTGCCTTTGTCCAGACGCTGATCCTGCTTTTCAGCAGCTTCAGTTTTGGCATGGCCTCACTGGCGATGAAATATCAGCACAGCCAAAAGCTGCTTGTCATCTGGCTGGTCTTGACGCTGGTGCTGGGGCTGGCATTTCTGGCCATGGAAGGCCGAGACTTTTCGACCCTGTTTGAAATTGGAGCCGTGCCCAGCCGCAGCGGATTTTTGTCTGCTTTTTTTGCATTGCTATCTACCCACGGCCTGCATGTCGCGGCGGGCTGTATCTGGATCGTCGTGTTGATGGCACAGCTCAAGGTTTTCGGCAGGGACACAGGGGTAAAGACCAACCTGCTGCGACTGGGCCTTTTTTGGCACTTTCTGGACATTATCTGGATCGCGATTTTTTCGGTCGTCTATCTGCAGGGGCTGATTCGGTGAAAGCGCAGTCCGACTATCGGCACGACTTTCGGTCCTATGTAAAGGGATTGGTGCTGGCACTCATATTGAGTTGCCTGGCCTTTGCCCTGGTGGCCTGGCAACTTGCAACGCCGACCGTGACTTTATGGAGTGTTTTTGGACTGGCTCTGCTTCAGGGTATTGCGCATTTCAGGTATTTTATGCACGTCGATCTTCGCAAATCCGTCCGTGAAGACCTCCAGCTCATTCTTTTTGCAAGTCTTATCGTGCTGCTGATGGTGGGCGGAACGCTTGTCATCATGTTTAATCTACGCCACCGCATGATGTGAAAAGCCTGTGTGTCAACGACCAAAAAATGGTTTAACCCGGAATTGAAATGACCACCAATCCTTCGACCATATCGAAAAAAGAGGCGCCCCCGGCAGGTGGCTGGGGCTCACTCAAAGGCATCGCCAGTGTCTTGTTCCGGGAGCGTGCGAGCCCGGCCGTTCTTGAAACACTGGCCAGTCAAAACAAGGCCGGCGGTCATATGTGTACCTCGTGCGCCTGGGGAAAGCCGGCCGATCCGCATGTGTTCGAGTTTTGCGAGAACGGCGCCAAGGCCACCATCTGGGACTTGACCATCGACCGCTGCACGCCCGGTTTTTTTGCACAGCACAGTGTCACCGAACTGCGGGGCTGGAGTGACTATGACCTGGAAATGCAGGGGCGCTTGACCGAGCCGCTTCGCTACGATGCGGTTACGGACAAATACCTTGCCTGCAGCTGGCAGGAAGCGTTTGACGGCATTGGCCAGGAACTCAAGGCGCTGGACCCAAAGTCGGTGGTTTTTTATACCTCCGGAAAAGCGTCGCTTGAAACCTCCTACCTGTTTGGGCTGTTTGGCCGTTTCTATGGGCACAACAACTTTCCCGACAGTTCCAACATGTGCCACGAGACAACCTCGGTCGGGCTCAAGAAAGTGATTGGCTCGGCCGTCGGCACCTGCGTGCTGGAAGATTTTGACCATTGCGATGCGATCTTTTATTTTGGCCAGAACCCCGGCTCCAACAGCCCGCGCTTTCTGCATCCGCTGCAAGAAGCCGTCAAGCGGGGCTGCAAGATCATTACCTTCAACCCGGTCCGCGAAGCGGGTCTGGTGCAATTTATAAATCCGCAGAGTCCGGTGGAAATGCTGACCGGCCACGGCACCGATCTTTCGCATATGTATCTGCAGGTTCGTCCGGGCGGTGACATCGCAGCGCTGATGGGACTGTGCAAGCATGTGCTGGCGGTGGACGACAGCCGTCAGGCGGCTGGCCAGCCGGGCGTGCTCGACCGCGAATTCATCGCGCAACATACCGACGGGCTGGAAGCGTTCGCGGCTTCGGCCCGAGCCGCCGAGTGGGCGGAAATCGAAGCCGTGTCGGGCCTGGTGCGTGCTGATATCGAGCAGGCCGCCGAGGTTTATATTGCCGCCGAGCGGGTCATCGGCGTGTATGGCATGGGCCTGACGCAGCATGTCCATGGCTCGCAGTGCATCGGCCTGTTCGTCAACCTGTTGCTGCTGCGGGGAAATATCGGCCGGCAGGGCGCCGGCATGTCGCCGGTGCGCGGCCATTCCAACGTACAGGGACAGCGTACGGTGGGCATTTCCGAAAAGCCGGAACTGGTGCCGCTCGACAAGCTGGCCGGAATGTTTGACTTCGAACCACCGCGCGAAAAAGGCTTGACGACGGTCGATGCCTGCGAAGGCATTCTTGATGGCTCTGTGCGCGGCTTTGTGAGTCTGGGCGGAAACTTTGTGCGCGCCATTCCGGAGCGTGAAGCCATGGAAAAAGCCTGGCGCGCCATGGCGTTGACGGTCAATATCGCCACCAAGCTCAACCGCAGCCACCTGGTGCATGGCCGCTCCGCCTACCTTTTGCCCTGTCTGGCGCGGCCCGAGGAAGACGTTCAGGCAAGCGGCAGCCAGTCGGTGTCGATCGAAGACACCTTCAGCCACATTTATGGCTCGATCGGCAAGCGCACACCGGCCAGCGGGCATCTTTTGTCCGAGCTGGCCATCGTCGCCGGCATGGCAAAAGCGACCTTGCCGGTGCATCCGAAATGGCAGTGGGACGACTGGGTGGGCGATTACAGCGTGGTGCGCGACCTGATCGAGGAAACCTATCCCGAGGAGTTTCGCGATTTCAATGCGCGCATGTTCGACAAAGGCGGTTTTTACCGTGGCAACAAGGCGCGTGAACGCACTTGGGAAACCGACAGCGGCAAGGCCGAGTTCACTGATCCGACGGTGATGTCAGCATTGGGTGTGGGCGATGCGCCGGGCCGCTATCACCTCATCACGATGCGCTCCAATGACCAGTTCAACACCACCATCTATGGGTTCAGCGACCGGCTGCGCGGGCTGGAGGGTTCGCGCGCCATCCTGCTGATCAACCCCGCCGACATGTCGCGGGCCGGCCTGAAGGAAGGCGATCTCGTCAGCCTGGTCAGCGACGCGGGCGACGATGTGCACCGCGAGGTTCCGGGTCTGAGGGTCACGTCGTTCAACCTGCCGAACGGGTGCGTAGGGGGCTACTACCCGGAGATGAATGTCCTGATACCGCTGTGGTATCACGACCAGGCGTCCAAAACCCCGGCGTCCAAAGGCGTGCCGGTGCGCATTCAGGCCGCGGTTCAGGCCTAGCAGAAGCGGTCCCCATGGCTGTTAAAAAAATAGCGGAGATCGCCCTGGCAGAGAGGTCTCCATGAACCTGCGCGCACATGCTTTCCCGCTGGGTCTTTTGTTGCTCGTGCCGTTGGCGCCAGCGATCCACTCTCTGTCGACCATCAGCCCTGTCTGGACTTTTCTTGCCGGTGCTGTGGGCATCGGCGTCCTGGCTGACTGGGCACGCCGGGCGACAGAGCAACTCGCCGCAAAAACAAACGCAGCGATTGGCGGGCTCCTGAACGTCAGCTTTGGCAGCATCGCGGAAATCGTTCTGGCCTTCTTCGTGCTCGCCAGCGGCAACACTGAAGTGGTACGTGCCCAAATTGCCGGCTCGATCATCGGCACCAGCCTGCTCGGTCTGGGGCTGGCCATCGTTGTCGGCAGCATTGGCCGTCCACGGCAGTTGTTCAACCGCGACCAGGCGGGCCAAATGTCCAGCCTTCTGGTGCTGGTCGTGATCGCGCTGTTGCTGCCGGCGGTGTTCGACTTCGCAAGCGGCCACCTTGCGCCTGGCGCAAACCAGGCAGTGTCCGACGAGCATCTGAGCCTGGGCGTGTCGGTCGTGCTGATCCTGCTGTATGCCGCCAACCTGGTCTACACACTCATCACGCACCGAAACGTTTTCTCGCCTGAAAAGGAAATACGCAATGACAGCCCAGCGGGCAGCGACAAGGAAAAAGCGGCCGAGTGGACGGTGAAGGTGGCGGTTGGCGTGCTGGTCGCGGCAACTGTTTTCATCGCCATGGAGGCGCATCTGGTCTCCGGGGCGCTTGAAGACACTGCGAAAATTCTGGGCCTGTCGCCGATTTTTGTCGGCGTGATCGTGCTGGCCGTCATTGGCACGGCCTCGGATCTGTTCGCCGCTTCCTGGTTTGCCCGTCAGGGAAAGATGGGGCTGGCGCTCAACATTTGCGTGGGCTCGGCCATTCAGGTGGCGCTTGTCGTGGCGCCTTTGCTGGTCATCGGCTCCTGGTTCATGGGCAAACCCATGAACCTCGTCTTTGACAACCCGATGGCGTTGTTTGCCATTGCCAGCGCCGTCTTGATCGTCAACAACATCGCACGCGACGGAGAAACCACCTGGTTTGAAGGCATCCTTCTCATCGGCGTGTATTTGCTGCTTGCGCTGGCTTTTCTGTTTTTACCGGTCATCGCCTGATCGGTCGGGTCCCCACGCCCTGAACAGAGGCGCGATGAAGGATGAATGCGCCTGGCATTTCCCTTTGGCATCACATCAGCGTGAAGCGTACAACCGCCAGGCCCAGGCATTCGCGCAACACCTGCCGCGACGCCAGCAGCCCTTGCGCGGACGGCAGCCATTCCAGCAGCGTGCTTTCGATGGGCCGGGTGAAGCCCATTGGCGCCGGCGTCACGACAAAGCCGGCGCGCTCAAAAGCAGCCACCGATCGCGGCATGTGCCAGGCATCCGTGACCAGCGCAATGCGTTGCACGCCTTCGCGCATCAGCACAGGCGCGAGCAGGCGCGCATTGCCATCGGTATCACGCGACACGGCTTCGCTCCAGCGCAGCGCAAAACCAAACGCCTGCTGCGCCACGCGCGCGGCCACTTCCGCTTCCGATGCCGTCGGCATGCCATCCGCCGCCCAGCCGATGCCGCCACTGAAGGCCAGCGGCAGGCCAGACTGGCGCGCCAGCCAGATGCCGTAGCGCAGCCGGGCGGCGGTAACCGGGGACGGTTGGGATGCACCACCGTATTCAGGCGCGTCAGGCAACACGCCACCACCGAGGATGACAACAGCCTGAACCTGATTTGCCTTGAGTTGCGCAGTGGTCACCGCGTCGAACTGCGGCAGCGCATGCCGCGCCAGCCACACCGCTGTACCGTGGCAACTGAGCAGCCAGAGCGCCGCAAGTGACAGCGCGACCAGCACCAAGCCACCACGTTTTCGGCGCCATGCCAGCAACATGCCGAGCAGCGCCAGCAGTAGCGGTGCCAATGGCGGCATTGCCAGGCTGGTCAGCAACGGTTTCAAGACACCCAGTTCCATCAAAAGCTATAAAATTAATAGCTGTTCATGCATGATGGACGGGCGCTGGAGGCAAGAATGATCAATAAAAAGCCTGCAGGCCGGTTTGCGCACGGCCCAGAATCAGGGCATGCACGTCGTGCGTGCCTTCGTAGGTGTTGACGGTTTCCAGGTTGATCATGTGGCGAATGACGTGGTATTCGTCATGGATGCCGTTGCCGCCGTGCATGTCGCGTGCCATGCGGGCAATGTCGAGCGCCTTGCCGCACGAGTTGCGCTTGATCAGCGAGATCATCTCGGGCACGGCCCGGTCTTCGTCCATCAGGCGGCCCACGCGCAGGCAGGCTTGCAGGCCGAGCGCGATTTCAGTCTGCATGTCGGCGAGTTTTTTCTGGATCAGCTGGGTTTGCGCCAGTGGGCGGCCAAACTGGATGCGGTCCAGCGTGTACTGGCGGGCACGGTGCCAGCAGTCTTCCGCCGCGCCCAGTGCGCCCCAGGCGATGCCGTAGCGCGCCTTGTTCAGGCAGCCGAACGGACCCTTGAGGCCGCTGACGTTGGGCAGCAGGTTTTCCGCTGGAACGAACACGCCGTCCATCACGATCTCGCCGGTGATGCTGGCGCGCAGGCTCATCTTGCCTTCGATCTTGGGGGCGCTCAGGCCCTTCATGCCTTTTTCAAGGACGAAGCCGCGAATCGCTTCCTGGCCGCCGACCTTGCCATCGGGGTCTTCGAGCTTGGCCCAGACCACGAACACGTCGGCAATCGGGCTGTTGGTGATCCACATCTTGGCGCCGTTCATGATGAAGCCGCCATCGACCGGCTTGGCGCGCGACAGCATGCTGGCCGGGTCGGAGCCGTGGTTGGGCTCGGTCAGTCCGAAGCAGCCGACCCATTCGCCGGTCGCCAGCTTGGGCAGGTATTTTTGCTTTTGCGCTTCGTTGCCGTAGGCATTGATCGGGTGCATGACCAGTGACGACTGCACGCTGATGGCGCTGCGGTAGCCGCTGTCGACGCGCTCGACCTCGCGCGCCACCAGGCCGTAGCTGACATAGTTCAAACCGGCGCAGCCGTAGCCTTCGATGGTCGAGCCCAGGAAACCCATGGCGCCCGCTTCGTTCATGATCTCGCGGTCGAACTTTTCATGGCGCGCGGCCATCAGCACGCGGGTCTGCAGTCTTTCCTGGCAGAACGTGTGGGCCGCCTCCTGCACCGCACGCTCGTCTTCGGTCAGCTGATCGTTCAGAAAAAGCGGGTCTTCCCAGTTGAATTTGGTTTTCATGGTGCAGTCCTTCGGAGGTGGTGGGGCGGGTGAATGGGGGGCGTGGACAAAGTGTAGGGGAAACATTTTTTGCCTGCCCAACACGCGTATTTAGCCTGATTGTTAGGCCATCATGAATACTTGTCCAATATCAATTAGCAATGCAACGATATATTATTTGTATCCATGGAATTCCGACACCTGCGCTATTTTCTGACCCTGGCCGAAGAACTGCACTTCGGCCGGGCGGCGCGCCGGTTGTCCATTTCGCAGCCGCCGCTGTCATTGAACATCCAGCAGCTCGAAGCGTCGGTCGGCGCCCGGCTGTTTACCCGCAACAGCAAGCAGGTGGCACTCACCGCCGCCGGCCTGGCCTTGGTGCCGGCCGCGCGGGCGCTGCTGGACCAGGCGGCGCAGGCGGCCCGCCATGCGCGGGACGTGGGGCAGGGCATGGCCGGCAGCCTGACCATCGGCTTTTCCGGCACCATGCTGTACAGCGGCTTGCCCGGCATTCTGGAGCGTTTCCAGGCGCAGCATCCGCTGTTGCGGCTGATGCTGAAGGAACTGAGTTCAAGCGAGCAGCTGGTCGAACTGGCGCATGACCGGCTTGACATCGGCTTTGTCCATACCACCCGCGTGCCGCCCGAGCTGTCGCAAATCCTGGTGTCCAGCCAGGCGCTGGTCGGCTGCCTGCCGGCCCGCCACCGGCTGGCGCCGCAGGCCACGCTGTCGCTCAAGGCACTGCAGGGCGAGCCTTTTGCGGTGGTGTCGCGCGCGGTGTCGCCTGACTACCATGAGCGCATCCTGGGCATCTGCACCGACGCGGGGTTTCACCCCGAGATCCGTTATGAGCTGCGCCACTGGCTGAGCGTGGTGTCGCTGGTGTCGCAGGGCATGGGCGTGGCGCTGGTGCCGGCGGCATTGAGCCGCTCGGCCATGGCGGGCACGGTGTTCGTGCCGCTGGATCGCGCCACCACCCCCTACGACACCCATTGCCTGTGGAAAACCGCCCGCGACAATCCCGCGCTGGCGGCATTTGTTCAAGCCGTGCGCGATGCAAGCGTGCAGCCAAGCGGCTAAAGTGGCTGGTCAAAAAAGGAAACCCTAGTCATGAGCGAATCACACACCATCACCCTGGGCGGCGGCTGCTTCTGGTGCACCGAGGCCGTGTATGTCAAGGTGCGCGGCGTCACCGACGTCGAGTCGGGCTACAGCAACGGCCAGGCGGCCCGGCCCAGTTATGAAGCCGTCTGCACCGGCCGCACCGGCTGCAACGAGGTCGTCAGGCTGACCTACGACCCGGCCGGGATCACGCTGCGCGAAATCCTGGAAATCTTTTTTGTCATCCATGACCCGACCAGCCTGAACCGCCAGGGCAATGACGCCGGCACGCAATACCGCAGCGGCATCTATTACGAAACGTCCGAGCAGAAGGACGTGATTGACGACTTCATCCGCGAAGCCAGCCAGGACAAGACCTTTGGCAAGCCGATCGTCACGGAAGTGCTGCCGCTGGCCGACTACTGGCCGGCCGAGGATTACCACCAGGACTATTTCGAGAACAACCCGAACCAGGGGTACTGCGCCTTCGTGGTCGGTCCCAAGGTCGAGAAATTTCGCAAGACGTTTGCGTCGCGGGTGAAGGGTTGATTGTGGAAATTAGGCGGATTTTGCTACTGAATCAATAGCTTTATGTGCTCATGAATGCTGCGCAAAAGGCCTTTTTGATTCATAAAAATTGCCAGTCGCCTTTGCCGATCCCCTGGCGTCAGGCCTGGCGCCGGGCAAAGTAAAACCACTCCTGGCCGGCTTCGGCCCGGGGATTGGGAAACACGATGAACCCATCGTGCGGTGCGGTGACGGCATCGCCGCTGCGCCGGTGGCCAACGACCTGCCCGGCGCGCACCGCATCGAAACTGCGCCATTCCTGGGTGAATGCGTCGTCTGCATGTTCCCGGTCCACCACATCGACCAGCCGCAAAATTTCCCGCGCTACCGGCTCGGGCATGAGCGGCAGCGGCGAAATGCCCAGCAGCGCCAGTGCCTGCAAGATGGCATGACGCGCCACCTCCACCGCCTGCGGATCGTCATGCTGGCCACATTCGAGCGTCACGCCATAGCCGCCCCGCGACCGCATGTATTCGGTGGTACCGACGCCATAGTTGGTGTTGGTGACCAGCGCCAGCGACCGGGCCGTGCCGTCAGCATGCGGCCTGGCGGCGCGCCGTTGAACGCCGCGCGCATAGGTGTCGAGCCAGCCTTCGACGATCCGGTGCGGCCCGGTGTGCAGGGCCAGCTGGAATTCGCTGGCCGCCTGCGAAAAAGGCTCCAGCGTTCCCCGGTTGTCTTGCGGGCCGACCATGACGAACGGCGAGCCGCCGGTGTGAAAGGAATGCAGGTCGAGCAGCACATCATGCGCATCCAGCAGCGGGCACAGCACGTTGGCAATCCGGTCCTCGAAATCCTGCGGAATCGCAGTCGGCGCCATATTGCGGTTGAGGTTGCGCTCGCCGGTGCGCTGGCCGAGTTGCCAGGCGAGCGGATTGGTCACCGGCACGAAAGTGACGCTGCCGCGCTCGATGCGGATGGCGCCGCTGTCGAGTTCCTGCAGCAGTTGCCCGATGGCTCGCGAGCCGCAGGTTTCGTTGCCGTGCACCGCGCCCAGAACCAGCAGGCGAGGGCCTGGGGCCAGGCCGAGGAAGGTGTGGCTGCGCAAGTGGGCTGGACGCTGCGCGGTGGCGGGCGTGTGGGGTGAGGTGCTGTAAGTCATCCCTCGTTTATATCGCCGTTGGGCCGGCACGGGCTCGAAGATGGCATGGCAGGCCGGCAGACCGAGCCGTTGCGGCAGGGCTCCAGGCCGGTTGCAGGCGCCATGCCTTGACACTCGGCGGCCCTGTCAGCGTCGCTCGTTCAGCGTCCAGTGTTCTGCCTCAAGCGTGCTTGCCCAGCACTGCCAGGGCGCCGAGCAGCAGCGCAATCGCCGCCACCCAGGAGCCCAGCACCCGCCGGGCGATGGGCAGGACAACCTGCAGGCGACCGCTCTGGTTTAAATTTTCCGCCGTGGCCAGCAGCCAGAACGTGGCGATCAATACCGTGACGGCCATGCCCGCCAGGTCTTGCCAGCGCGGCTGTTCCAGTTCGGCGGCAGACCCGGCCGCCAGTCCAGCGAGCGCGGCCAGCACAAAGGCAAATCCGGTGGACGGTTTCCAGGCGGCAACCGCGCTCAGGCCAATCACCACCACGGCCGCCGGCGCTGCCACAGGCGGAATATGCACCAGCCACAAGGTGGCCAGAACCGCCGCCGCCGAGGCCAGCGCTGCGGCAATGAACGACGCAGGTTCCCTGATGCCAAACAGGACCAGCGCCAGGCCGATCAGGGCAGCCAGCGACAGCGGCGAGGTGAACAAGTGGTGGCTTGCCGTCCAGATAGACGTGTCCGCGCCAAAGGCGCCATGCGCCCAGGCATGGCCGCAGCCAAGGAACGCCGAACCGGCCAGCGCCAGGGCGGCTACCCAAGGTTTAGGCGACACCAGGCATGCCCGCCAGGATCCACACGCCAGCCGCTGCGATCAGTCCGCCGCTGGCGCGCAAAATCTGCATGCCGCGCGGCGCGCCCTTGAGCAGGCCAATCGCAATGCCGCCCAGGTGCAGCAAGCCGGTCGAGATCACGAAACCGGCGGCATAGGCTGCCGGCGCGGCGGCTTCGGGCAGCTCCTGGCCATGGGCAAATCCGTGGAACACGCCGAACAGGGCAATGATCGCCAGCGCCACGCCGATGGGCGCCCGCCATGCCGCGGCAATCGCCAGGCCGAGCACGACCACCGACACCGCAATGCCGGTTTCGACATAGGGCAGCGGCACGCCGGAAATGCCCAGCACGCCGCCCACCACCATCAGCATCGGAAAAGCCACCGGCAAGGCCCAGACCAGCGGCCGGCCCAGGGTCGCGCCCCAGATGCCGACCGCCACCATGGCCAGCAGATGGTCGATGCCGGACAGCGGATGCATGAAACCCGTCAACAGGCCGCCGGCCACGCCGACGTCGGTGTGGGCCTGCGCTGCCGCACTGCAAAGCAGCATGACAAGACCCGCCGCATGGGATTTGCGCAGCCTTGTGCGCCGGCCCGGACTTGACTGAGTGGGTTCTTGATGCATGTGGGTTCCTGGATGAGACCTGCATGGACGCTGCAGACAAGCGCTGGTCAGGGTCTGACCGCGACCCGTGGAACGGATCGCCAGCAAAGCATAAGCGAGGCTCAGGTCTTTTGTCTGTACGAAAAAGCCAGTCAAACGGATTCGCCAACGTGTCCGAGCGGCGTTTCGCACCGAGTTGCGGTCAAACCGGGGGGGGCCTGCGTGTCTTGTTCACTGCGCCTTTGCACTGGATGCGCTGGTGTGCGAACGCTTTTGGCCTTGGCGCTCTGGCCCTTCGTACTATGCTTCGGATTGGCACAGGCCAGTTGCCATGCCTGCGCTGCGCGCTGCCCTGCTGCAAATTCCGATAGCCAGACAGGCACCCGTCCTACGATTGGCGGGCTATAAAATTTGCCGATGCGCAACCCGAGCTCTCTGCTTCGTCCCTCCGTGGTGTTCTACCCCGGATGTGGTCTGCCGCGCGGCTACTTTTGCTCGGTCACGCCGCCATAAGCCCGGACCCGGCGCGCCACGCGCCTTGATGCTTGCCTGCCAGGCGCCAATTTGCGCGCCTGGTGCGCCACCTTCCCGTTTTGAATTCCTTCTGGCCGTCAAGCCTTGCCTGACGCTGCGCGTTCGCAAGAAAGCGCTTTTTCCGGCCGGCGAATGCCATGATTTTTCGAAGCATTTGCAAAACATTTGCAGGACATTTGTTCCATGGCTTTATCTCACTATCGAGCCGACATCGACGGACTGCGCGCCGTGGCCGTGCTGGCGGTCGTGCTCAATCACCTGTCATCGTCACTGGTCCCGGGCGGCTTTGTCGGCGTGGATGTTTTTTTTGTGATTTCCGGCTTCCTGATCACCCGCATCATCGGCCGCGAGATCGAGGAAGGCCGCTTCGCTTTTGCCCACTTTTACGAACGCCGGGCGCGGCGGATCTTTCCGGCGTTGTTTGCCGTGCTGGCCGTCACGCTCGCGGCGGGCTACTGGCTGCTGCTGCCCAGCGACTACCTGCACGCCCTGCGCGCTGCCCTGGCGACGATGGGGTTCGCCTCGAATGTGCTGCTTTGGTACCAGCAGTCCAGCTATTTCGACGCCACCGAAAGCAAGCTCGACCCCCTTTTGCACACCTGGTCTCTGGCCGTGGAGGAGCAGTTCTATCTGCTGTTCCCGATCTTTCTGCTGATGTGTCACCGCTACTGGCCCAAGCGCATGGTCTGGATCGTGCTCTTTTGTGCGCTGGTGTCGCTGGCCGGCGCGGCGATGGTGGTCACAGGCAACCGGACGGCTGTCTATTTTCTCTCGCCATTTCGTGCCTGGGAACTGCTGGCCGGCTCCTTGCTGGCGTATGGCGCGCTGCCCGCCATCCGCTCGCGCCTGCTGCGAGAGGCGCTGTCTGCGGGCGGTTTGACGGCGATCCTGCTGGCCTGCTGGCTTTACCGCGACGCCACCGTCTTTCCCGGCTTGGCAGCCTTGGCGCCGGTGCTGGGCGCTGCGGCAGTCATCCATGCGGGCAGCAGCGGTGCAACGTTGGCCGGGCGGCTGCTGCAATGGCGGCCTGTGGTCTATGTCGGCTTGATCTCTTACTCCCTGTACCTGTGGCACTGGCCGCTGATTGTGCTGGCGCAGTATTCGACGGGCATGGAGCCGCCCGCACCGTTTCAGGCGGTCCTGTTGATGGCGGCCTCCTTGCTGCTGGCCAGCGCGTCTTACCATTTCATCGAGCAGCCGCTGCGGCGCGGCGCCGGCTGGCTGCCCCGCCGGGCCCTGCCGTCCGGGGCGGCCTTGGCGTTGGTCCTTTTCCTGTTCTGCGGGGCCGGGGTGGCGATGGGCGGGTTTCCCGGGCGCTTTGCACCTGCGGTGTCCGCTCTGGACAAGGCCCGCTCGCCGGTGATTCCGTTTGCCGAATGCGGTGACCTTGCGCCCCAGGCTGCCTGTCTGCTGGGGGCGGGCACAGGCGAGCTGCAAATGCTGCTGTGGGGCGACAGCCACCTGGTGTCGTATGCGCCGGTGCTCCATGAGGTGCTTCGCCGGCGTGGCGCGCGGGCGGTACTTGTGCCTTATCCGGGCTGCGCGCCGGTGTTTGACGCGAGCAGCTCGATCAGGGCCGGCTGCCGTGAGGCGCAGGCCAAGGTGAAGGCCTATCTGGTGGCCCACCCAGAGATCAGCACAGTGGTCATAACCGCCTATTGGCGCACCTACTTTCGTGCCGATGGTCCGCTCCAGATGGTCGGGTCGGCGGGCAAGTCTGTCCACGGGCAGGCTGCTGCCCGGGCTGGCTTGCGCGCCACGCTGCAGTGGCTTGGGCTGAACCAGCGCGCCGCCATCCTGGTCGGACCCTTGCCGGCCTACGGCATGAGCATCCCGGCCGCGCTGGCGCTGGAGGCCGCCGGCGGCCAGAAGTTCGCGCGTTCATCCGCCAGCCAAGAAAGGCTGGCCAACGCGCCGTTCATGGCGGTGGTGGATGAATTCGAGTCAGGCGAGCGGTTTCGGTTCGTCGATCCGGTACCCTGGCTCTGCACGCCGCAATGCGAGCTGATCCGGGACGGCGTGTCGCTTTACCGCGATGCCCATCACCTCAGTGTGGCCGGTGCCATGGCCCTGACAGACGAGTTGCACCAAGCCGTCGGGATGGCGGCCGGGACCCTGCAAGCCGCCGCCTTGCCTTCCTTTGTTGAAGCGGCCGAAACCTCGTTCAAAGAAGAAAGATGACCCGCTTCGATTCATCGGTCTACACAAAACTCCGGGGCGCGAGGCGATTGCGGCGTGGCAGCCCGGCGGCTGCCAGCCTGGCCAGCAGCGCCAGCAGCAACGAAAACGCTGCTGAGGGGCGCCAGCCGCCGACTGCGCTCAGCTCCGCAACCCCCCCCCCGCTGCCGCAAAGCACAGCAGCAAAAGCCCGGCCGCATGCTCGAAGTCAACGCATAGGCAACCACGCACCTGTCGGCACTGCGCAGACGCGCGCTGGCTCGATTCAGCTTGCGCCCGCCCACCTGCGGCCAGCGCCGCGGGTTCGCGCGTCAGCAGTTTTTGCAGGGCTTTCATGGTGACGATGCCCTTCAGCCGGGCGGCGGAAAAATCAAGGCCAGCCTCAGACCTGAAATACGCCTGACGGGGCCGGCTGGCCCATGGCCGCCAAGGCTTCTCGGCGCAGATGGGCATCGGTGCGAAACACGCCCAACAGGCGCTGGGTGACGGTGGTGGAGCCAGGTTTGTACACGCCGCGCGTGGTCATGCACATGTGTTCCGCCTCAATCATCACGGCCACGCCGCGGGGCTGAAGTACATCGGCAATGGTCTGGGCAATCTGGCTGGTCAGCCGTTCCTGGATTTGCAGGCGGCGCGCATACAGATCCACCACCCGGGCCAGCTTGCTCAGGCCCACCACGCGCTTGTCGGGCAGGTAGGCAATATGGGCCCACCCGATGATGGGCACCAGGTGGTGCTCGCAGTGCGACTCCAGCCGGATGTTGCGCACCAGCACCATGTCGTCATAGTCGCCGGCTTCTTCAAAGGTGGCGGCCAGGGTGGCGACCGGGTCTGCGCCGTAGCCCGAAAAAAACTCACCATAGGCGCGCGCCACGCGGCGGGGCGTGTCCATCAGGCCTTCGCGTCCGGGGTCATCGCCGGCCCAGCGCAACAGGGTTCGCACGGCGGCCTCGACCTCGGCCAGTTCGGGGCGCGGGGCGGTCATGCCAAGCGCTCGGGTTGAGCATTCACGGCACACTGGGCCAAACCTTTTTCAAGGACTTGGCGCGGCAGGTCACGGCCAATGAACACCATTTTGGAGGTGCGCACCTCGCCCGCTCGCCACGGCGCGCCGAGTTCGGCGCCCATCAGCATGTGAACACCCTGAAACACGATGCGGCGGTCTTCACCGTATGCGCTGAGCACGCCCTTGTAACGCATCATTTGGCTGCCATGCGCCTGGACCATGCTGCCCAGAAAGTCTTCCAGTCTTGCCATGTCGAGCGGCCGGTCTTCGCGAAATACAAACGATGTCACATCGTCGTCGTGCTGGTGCGCCACATCGGTCAGAAAGTCGGGCTCGATCTCCAAAATAGCATTCAGGTTGAAGCCCCGAATGTCGAGCAAATCATCAATGGCGGCCACCCCATGGCGCGATTCTGAAATTTTGGCGCGCGGATTCATGCGAACCAGGCGCTGGCGCAGCGACTGCAGGCTGGCATCGTCCACCAGGTCAGTCTTGCTGAGCAGTATCCGGTCGGCAAAGCCCACCTGTTCCTGCGCCTCGTGGTGCTCGTCGAGTTGCGCGGGCGCGTGTTTGGCGTCCACCAGCGTCACGATGGCATCGAGCAGGAAGCGCTGAACGACGGCCTCGTCCACAAAGAAGGTCTGCGCCACCGGCGCGGGATCGGCCAGGCCTGTGGTCTCGATCACCACGCGGTCAAAGTGCAGGCTGCCTGCCGCCCTTTTTGTCGCCAGCTCACCCAGAATGCGCACCAGGTCACCGCGCACGGTGCAGCAGATGCAGCCGTTGTTCATCTCGATGATCTGTTCATCGCGGTCCTGCACCAGCAGCTCGTTGTCAATGCCGGCTTCGCCAAACTCGTTTTCAATCACGGCAATGCGGTGGCCGTGGTCGGCCTTGAGGATGTGGTTGAGCAGCGTGGTTTTGCCGCTGCCCAGAAAACCGGTGAGGATGGTGACGGGAAGTCGGGTGTCTGGCATGGCGTTGATCCTTGACGTGTTCAGGGTGTTTCAGGCCACCAGCGCTTACGGAGCATGCGCTGGCAGCTATGGTTTTAACAGTGGTTAACTCAGTTCAGCTTCATGCCGGCGGCCAGTTGCGTCACGTTGTGGCGCATCAGCTGGAGGTAGCTGCCGGCAGGGCCTTGCGGCGCTGACAGGGCGTCCACATACAGGGTCTGTCCGACCTTCACGCCTGCGTCCTTGCTGAGCTGGGCCAGCAGCTTGGGCGCGCTCATGTTTTCGATAAACACGGCCTTGATCTTTTCACGCTGAATTTGCTGGATGAGCCGGGCCACCTCTTTGGCGCTCGGTTCCATGTCGGTGGACACGCCTTGCGGCGCGAGAAACCTGATCTGGTAATGCGCGCCGAAGTAGCCAAACGCATCGTGCGAGGTGATCACCTGGCGCTTGGGCGGCGGCAGGGCCGCGAACTGTGCCCTGGCCCAGGCGTCCAGCGTCTGCAGCTCTTTCACATAGGCGTCGCTGTGGGCCTGGTAAACGCTGGCGCCTGCCGGGTCCGCCTTGGCCAGCGCGGCGGCGATGTTGCGCACATACAGCACCACATTGCCCGGGTCTTGCCAGGCGTGCGGATCGGTTTCTGCGTGCTGATGGCCTTTTTCAGCCGGCAGCTGGCGCGGCTTCACGCCCTGCGAGGCCACCACGGACTGGCCCTGGTAGCCGGCAGACTTTGCGAGTTTTTGCGCCCACGGCTCAAAACCCAGGCCGTTGGTCACCAGCAGTCGGGTTTGTGCGATGGCCTTGACATCGGCCGGCCTGGGCTCAAACACGTGGGCGTCTTCATCGGGTCCGACCAGGGTGGTGACGCTGACGCGCTCGCCGCCCACCACGCGCACCAGGTCGCCCAAAATGCTGAAGCTGGCAATGACGGGCAGTTTGTCGGCCGCAAAGCTGGTGCCGGACAGCAGGGCGGCGCTGGCAATACCCGCCAGCAAAAGTTTGCGAAAAACAGGGTTCATGGATGGGCCTTTTAAAAGAGGTGAAAAAAAGTGACGAAAAAAACCAGATTCGTTCAGGCCACCCGGTGCGTCGTTGTCCACAGGCGCGGCAGCCAGCCGCCGGGCGCGAACAGCAGCGACGCCAGGTAAAGCGCGCCGGCGCAGGCAATGATGGTCGGCCCCGAGGGCGTATCCAGGTGGTAGGACAGCAACAGCCCTGACGCGCTGGCCAGCATCGCCTGCGCACTGGCATTGGCCAGTTGCGCCGGCAGCGTGTCGTGCCAGAGCCGGCTGGACACGGCGGGCAGCATCATCAGCCCGACCGCCATCAAGGTGCCCAGGGTCTGAAAACCGGCCACCAGGTTGATGACGACCAGCATCAAAAAGCCTTGCTGCCAGAGCCAGCCGCGCCGGCCGGCCGCGCCCAGAAACACCGGATCGAAACTTTCCAGCACCAGCCCGCGGTACATGGCGGCCAGCAGCAGCACGCTGACGCTGGCCACGCCGGCCACCATCAGCAGGCCCTGGCTGTCCACGCCCAGCGCACTGCCAAACAGGATGTGCAGCAGGTCGAGCTGGGAGCCGTGGCCCGAGATCAGCATCACGCCCAGCGCCAGCGCCACCAGGTAAATCGCGGCCAGGCTGGCGTCTTCCTTGAGGGCGGTGAAACGTGTGACCAGTCCGGCCAGCGCCGCCACCAGCATGCCGGCCACAACGCCGCCCAAGGCCATGGCGGTGAGCGACAAACCGCTCAGCATGAAACCAATCGCCACCCCCGGCAGCACCGCATGGCTGAGCGCATCGCCCAGCAGGCTCATGCGCCGCAGCGTTAAAAACACCCCCAGCGGTGCGGCACTGAGCGACAGCGCCAGCGTGGCGACGAGCGCGCGGCGCATGAAGGCAAATTCGGCAAACGGGGCAAAGGCCGTGTCCCACAGCCAGGCGGCAAGCGCCATCATGCAGTGGCCTTTTGCGCGGCCAGCGCGTCGATGTCGCACAGCCCGGCGGCCTCGTCCCAGGCTTCGGCCATGGCGCGGGCACGGCGCGAATTGCGCTCGGTCAGCACCTCGCTGGTGGCGCCCCAGCCGACCAGTTCGCGGGCCAGCAGCAAGGTTGACGGAAAGTGCTGGCGCACCAGCGCATCGTCGTGCAGCACGGCAATCACGGTGCGTCCCTGCTGATGCCACTGCCGCACCAGCACCAGCAGGGCGGCGGTGGTTTTGGCATCAATCGCGTTGAAGGGCTCGTCCAGCAGGATCAACTTGGCGTCTTGCGCCAGCATGCGGGCAAACATCACCCGCTGCATCTGGCCGCTGGACAGGCTGCCAATGGTGCGGCGCTCAAAGCCTTCCAGCCCCACGGCTTGCAGGGCCGCATCGACCTTGCCCTGCATGGCCCGCGTGACGGCGCCCCACGCGCCGGCGCTTGACCAGCAGCCCAGCAGCACGCAGTCGCGCACATCGATGGGAAAGCTGCGGTCGATTTCAGCCACCTGCGGCAGGTAGGCGATGCACTGGCGCGCCAGCGTCACCGTCAATGCACCGCCCGACCGTCCGCCTTCGATGGGCAGCAGGCCGACGATGCTTTTGAGCAGCGTGCTTTTGCCCGAGCCGTTCGGGCCGACCACTGCGGTCAGTGAGCCGGGCGCAAAGCTGCCGCTGATGTGGTGCAGGGCCGGGTGCTGGCGGTAGCTCACCGTGAGGTTGTGCAGCGCCACCACGGGGCGCGCACTCACCACGGGGCGCGCACTCACCACGGGGCCACTTCCAGTTGCGCCCAGGCCACCGCCAGCCAGAGCAGCGCCACGCCGGGCAGCACCGCCAGCACGCGCAGCCAGGCCGGCCAGGCCAGCATGCTGGAAAGGGAAGGCTTCAAGGAATTTTGGGAGGGGGGGGACGAGGACATAAGAAATTGGGTTCTGCAAACGGGTGCGCCGGGTAAAAGGCCAGCGTTGCCGTGATAATGCAACAGGATTGCGGTATAGTCTAATGCAACTTGATTGCGTTATTGTTCTTTTTGCTGAAAATTACAGAGACCCAAAAAAACATGGCCTCAGCCCACTTGCCAAGAGACCCTTCCGGCACACCCGCCCCAGACCCGATTGATGCCCTGCTTTCAGCGCACGGCCTGCGCCGCACCAGCGCGGCGCGGCGGGTGCTGGGCTGGCTGCTGGCCCATCCCGACACCAGCTACACCCATGCCCAGTTGCAGACCGCCCTGGCCAGCGAAATCGATCCGGCCGGGGGCGCAGGGCTTGACCGCGTGACGCTGTATCGCCTGATCGACCGGCTCACGCAGGTCGGCCTGCTGCTGTGCCGGGTGGACATACAGCGGGTGCGCCGTTACCAGGCCATGCCGACCAGCGTGCATGCCATGCCGCATTTCGAATGCCAGAGCTGCCACCGCGACAGCCCCCTGTCCGACGCGCTGAAAGCCAGTGCCCACGACCTGGAGCGGGCCGCGCAAACGGCGCTGCAGGCCCTCCAGGCGCTGGGCTACCAGGGCATGCACATGGATGTCGCCGTGCGCGGCGTGTGCGCTGATTGCGCCACGGGCGGCAGCCTTGAGGGGCAGGGCGCGGTGTCGTGATCAGCACCCGGCAACTGGTCTACCGGTATGCCGGCGGTCCCGAACTCCGGTTTGACGACATCGACGTGGCGCAAGGCGGTGTGCTGCTGCTGCAGGGCGCGTCAGGCGCCGGAAAATCCACCTGGCTGGCGCTGGCAGCGGGCCTGTTGCGTCCCGGCGAGGGCGACATGACTGTGGCCGGCCAGTCAATCCACGCGCTGCGCAAAGTCGCCGGGGATGCCTGGCGCGCCAGGAGCATCGGTTTCTTGCCGCAAAAACTGCATCTGAGCGCCGCGCTGACGGTGCATGGCAACCTGGCCATGGCCCAGTGGGCCGCCGGTGACGTGCAGGACGATCAGCGCATCGCCGAGGCGCTGTCGGCGCTCGGCGTGCACGACCTGGCCCAGCGCAAGCCGGCGCAACTCTCGGGCGGCCAGGCCCAGCGCGTCGCCCTGGCGCGGGCGGTACTGCTGCAGCCCAAAGTGATCCTGGCCGACGAACCCACGGCCAGCCTGGACGACGCAGCGGCGCAAGCTTCGCTGGCGCTGCTGCAGGCCACGGCCAGCCGCCAAGGCGTGACGCTGGTGATTGCCACCCACGACGCCCGCGTGGCGGTATTTTTTGCTGAAAATACATGTCGCGGATTCAAGAACAAACTGCATCGTTAAGGAAACGGGTGGGCCAAGGGCATATAGCATGCGTCCTTCAGACCAGCCAGTCGAAAGAAACGCGATGCGCAATAAACACTTGACCCAAGAAGAACGATACCAAATCCACGCACTACGCCGTCAGGGTGTTAGTTTTGCCCGCATCGGCGCAGAGCTCAACCGCCATCGATCGAGCATCGCGCGCGAGTTCAAGCGCAATGCTTC